>CAUZNX010000118.1:0-5323 GCA_963580905.1 Dehalococcoidia bacterium
GATCAAGCTTCAGTCGCCAGGTTCTGATCTCTCCCATGTCAGGTCATGGATACGCACCCACCGGGGTGTATTCTCGGAATCCTTTCCTCCCCGCATCGTCAACAACCTCTACATGGATACCCATGATATGCAGTGGTTGGACGAAAGCGTCGAGGGATTCAGCGAGCGCCGCAAGGTCCGGCTCCGCTGGTACGGGGAGCAGACCGACACTGTCTCCGCCGTGCTCGAAGTCAAGCGCAAGCGTGATCGGGCCAATTGGAAGCTGAGGCATGCCCTGGTAGAGCCTCTTGAGTTGGGTGCGGGTGCAACGTGGCCTGCAATCGTCTCCAAATCGGTTGGATCTGTGCCTGGTTGGATGAAGGTGGAGATAGGCGTCGACCTCGTCCCGGTTCTCGTAAACCGATATCGCAGGGAGTATTACGAGGATAGGAGCGGGAAGCTCCGCATTACGATTGACTACGACCAGGATGTCTACGATCAGCGGCTCTCGGCTCGGCCCAACTTCGTGAGACGAGCTCCGGGGCGATATAGTCTGGTAGTCGAGGTAAAAGGGCCTCTGGACGAGTGGGAGCGTCTCAAGGAAGTGACGAACGAACTTCCGCTCCGCGTCACCCGGAACTCCAAGTATGCTCTTGGCTACGAGTCAATAGGAAGTATCTAGATGAGAATTTATAGGTTGTCGCGCTGGACGGCACTGGCCGCCACTGTCGCCTCACTACTGGCCTTGGCCGCTTGTGGGGATGGTGGGGAGCCGGTTGATGTCGACGCGACTGTTGTGGCAGCGGTCAGCGCGACCGTCGAGGCGAGGAACACGCCTGACGGCGAGGAGCCGAGTACGGGCGATCCATCGGCGGTGCCAGTGATCCTGGAGACGGAAGCCAGTGTCTCGGAGAGCAACCCGCTGATCGTCGAGGTCCGAATACGTACCGACATAGCCGCGCAGGTCTACGTCGAGTACGAAAATGGCGATGCGGGACGGTTCCGCACCGCGACGGCGGCCTTGGCGAAGGAGCATGTTGTTCCCGTCGTGAGGCTACGTCCGGACACCGAGTACTCTTACGACGCCTTTGCCCTTGGTCCCGGTGGCAAGCTGTCAGAGGTATCGTCCGGCACCTTCGAGACAGGCAAGCTACCGGAAGCTCTGGCGACCATCGAACACAGCACCGAGGGCTCTTCGACATCCGAGCTTTTGCTGCTCGACTACGAGGATGTCCTGGGCTCGTATATCTATGCTCTGGACAGCGACGCCAACATTGTCTGGTACTACGCAAGTCCCAATCTAGTGGCAGACCAGCCCTATGCGATCAACGCAGTCCGCCAGCAGGACGACTACAACCTGGTCTACTACATGGGGCGGAACCGGCGTCCGTGCTGCATAAGGGAAATCACGCCCCTGGGCGAGATCGTGGACAACTTGTCTTACGGCGACATCGACGGGTTGCCGCATCACGATCAGTTATTAATTGCAGACCGCGAAGTTATGTATTTGGCACGCATATATGAGGAAGTGGACGATTCGGCGAACGGTGGCGAGGAAAAGGTGCTGGTCGAGGGCGATTCCATCCGCATCTGGGACAGGAAGACTGGAACCAGCAGCGAGGTGTGGAATGCCTTCGACATGTTCTCGACCGATGTGCGGCTCACATGGGAGACGGTGCCCTTCTATGGGGTCCCTGGCCAACCAGAGCGAGAGGGTGAGATCATCCGCTGGTGGAATGCCAATTCACTGCAGATTGGACCCCGTGGCAATTATGTCTTGTCGGTCAAGACTCTTGATCAGGTGATATCTATTTCGCCTGACCTGCAGCACGTCGAGTGGGTCTTTGGAGGCCCGAACGGCGTATACAAGTTTGCAACCCCGGATGACCGGTTTTATCTGCCCCATACGGCCTCGGAGCTGTCGAACGGCAATATACTGCTGTTCGACAATGGGCAGGGACGTCCTGAGGATGAGGGTGGCGAGTATACCAGGGTCGTTGAGTTCTCTCTGAGCGAGTACGATCTGGCGGCGACAAAGGTCTGGGAGTACCGGCCCAGCCCGGACCTGTTCTCTCGCACCAGGGGAGGCGCTTACCGCCTCAAAAACGGCAACACGCTGGTCAACTTTAACACGACGCCTCGAGTGGTGGTGGAGGTCGATCGAGATGGCGAGGAGCTTTGGCGGCTCGAGGCTTGGAGTCCTGCATATAAGGGCAGCTACCGCGCATATGCCCTTCCCAGTATTATGGGCGAAACCAAACAGGAGTAGCGATTTGACCAGGCGATTCAGGCTCGACTTGAGGTTCTATATATTGGCGGTGGCTGTGGCGTTGGTTGCTCTGGCATGCGGAGGTTCGGACGGTTCGTCCGCTTCGGCTAGTCCAACGGAGACGGCGGTGCCCTCACCCACCAGCACGCCAGAGCCAGCGCCCGGCGTTGTATCGGCATCTGCGACACTTTCCGAGGATAACTCTCTGATCGCACGTGTAGAGGGTGTGCTCGATGGTCCCGGTCAGGTTTACGTGGAGTACTGGGCCGACGGCGTGGGTCGGCTCCGGACCAAGACCTATGACAGCGATGGCACCTCGTTCACGGTGCCGGTCGTGCGACTTAGAGCGGAAACGACTTATAGCTTCCAGGCCTATGGGGCGAGCCCTGGTGGAGGCAAGTCCGAGGGCCCGTCTGGCACTTTCGACACCGGCCATTTGCCCGAGGTCCTAGCTGCGTCCAAGATGGATACTCTCGTTGGCGAGCCGACACTTACCCTAACTTTCATGGAGTTCCGACAGGCTGGTTTTCTTGGGCTGGCGGCATATGACAGCGACGGCAGCATTGTTTGGTATTTTGAAGCTCCCAATGAGGAACAGCCGTATGTGATGGCCCTTAAGCCCAACGGCAATATCTTGTATATTGCCGGATTCCAGGGGGGCACGACGGCCATGGCGGTTGTCGAGATCGACCCCCTCGGAGTCGAGCAAGATCGCCTGGTCGATGAGTGCACGCCATTCGGGCCGATCCACCATGAGCTCTTGGTGTTGGAGGACGGTCGTGTGATGTACCTATCACGGGAGATCCTGCGTCCAGGCTACGGCGACCCGATTATGCCGCAGGAGGGCGACACCATAGGCATTTGGGACCAGGCAGCGGGGACCAACGAGATTGTTTGGAGCGCACTGGACTTCATCGATCCATCGGAGAGGACGGTACCGGAGTCGAACCGCAGGCTGCCGGGATTTCCGTTGTGGGGCGGGTGCGACCGTGACGGCGACGTGCAGGACTGGACCCACGCCGATTCGCTTTCGATGGCTGAGGACGGCAGCGTACTGATCGGCCTTCGGAATCTCGACCAGATCGTGGCGATCGCGCCCGATTTCAAGTCGATTCTATGGAGGCTTGGCGGTCCTGGTGGCGAATTCACGTTCACTGATCCGACAGACAAGTTCTATCGGCCCCACAGTGTCGTGGCGCTGCCCAATGGAAACGTGCTGCTCTTCGACAACGGCAACCACAGGCCTGGCGAAGAGGGGGGCGAGTACTCGCGAGGGATCGAACTGGCACTGGACATGGACAACATGACGGCCAGGAAGGTGTGGGAGTATCGTCTGCAGCCCGACATGTTCGCGCCGTGCTGCTCGAGCGTTACCAGGCTGGAGAATGGCAATACGCTGGTGATGTACGGCAGCAATTTCGTGCCCGAGGCCACGAGGCCTTATCTTGTGATCGAGTCGGATCGCAGGGGTGGGGCGGCCTGGGCCGCGGAGCACACCTCACCGGGCAAGCCCAACCAGTATCGTGTTTATCCGGCTGACTCAATCATGGGCGAGGGACCCGTGTTCGCCCGCTAAGGGTGCTGCGCGCGCTTTGTTGGGCGGGGCTGGTTACGCGGCCTATTCTTGGCCGGTGAGGGCTCGGCGCGGGTTGTCCACCATGATCTGAAGTAGCTGGTCCTCGGTCATGCCGATCTCCTGCAACCTGGGAAGGAGCCGCGTTGGGACGTAGTCGTAGCCGTGGCCGCCGTACGCCTTGTACATGTGCTGGTAGCAGACGTCGTGGGAGAACAATAGCTGGCCGATGAGGCCCGCGTCGACGATGTCCTTGACCTGTTTCAGCAGTTTCTCCTGCTCGTAGGGCACTGCCTCCTCGACCACACCCATATTGTCGAATGATATCCACGCTCCGCGCCGCGCTATCTCGGCGTGGTACTCGAAATCGGCGTGGCTCTGCGGATGGCCGATGACGACTCGACGCAGGTCGACCCCCTCTTCCTCCAGTATGTCGAGCTGGTCGAGGCCGAGAGGGCCACGAGTGGCGTGGGTGGTCAGTGTGACGCCTGTGCGCTTCTGGGCGCGGCCCGCCGCTCGTAGCACTCGCTCCTCGATTGGCGATATCCACGTGAAGTGAGCGCCGATCTCGCCGATAAGGCCGGCTCGCACGTCGGTTCCTGAAATGCCGTGGGTGATATCGTGCTCTATCTCCTCGGCGATTTCGTCTGTCTTCATGCGCCACAAACGCGGCTCGTAGTAGGTCTCGCGGTACCAGCCGCACCCCAGAATGATGTTCAGCCCGGTGCGCTCCGACAGCTCTCGTACCGCAATTGGGTGTTTGACGGGCAGCATATATTGGTCGTTGCTAGTGAGACCGCCACTGGTCTGGTCAACAAGGGACACCCCGCCCGCTTCCTTGTATAGCATCAACTCCTTGTAAGCCAGTTCGGGGTCGTTCAGGTAGTTGTCTCCGGACCAGTTGTCGCGCATCAGGTCCAGGAACAGGTGCTCGTGAGGGAGTGTATATCCGAGGTCGTCTGCGGAAATCGGGCCGGTGACCGTCATGACCGTATCTGCCAATGGTCGTCCCTCCAGTCCGGTCTTACCTTGCGAGGTACTCGTCGATGGCGGCGAGGAACGTGTCGATGTCGCCGTCGTTGTTGAACACGTGGGGGTCTATTCTCAGCGTTTGATTGTAGGTATGGCCGCCGTAGACGTCGATGCGGCGTTCACGCATGAAATGCTCCACGGCGGGGGCGTCGTCCACGATAGCGGCGACGACACCGCCTCGCTGATTGGCGTTCTTCGGAGTAAGCACGTCTATGCCACGGTCCTGCAGGCCGGTAATACAGCGTCCAGACAACCCAAGCACCTGCGATTCAACGCGCTCCATGCCGGTGTCGGCTAGCGCTGCAAGGCCTGGCCTTGTCGCGGCAATACCCAGGAGATTCGGGATCCCCAGGTGGAACCGTTCCGCGCCTGACTTCGGCTCGAAGGGCCCCTTGGACGGAGATGTGAACTCGTTTGCAGCACTGGGTGCCCCGGCGTGGGGCGGCATGCCTTGCATGTGGGACTTGGCT
>CAUZNX010000119.1:0-5313 GCA_963580905.1 Dehalococcoidia bacterium
CGTTGGCCATCCCTGAAGTTTATGGCGCGATATTGAACCACCTTAGAGACCACGGTGGACTCGTCAAGGTGCCACGGGCGTTGCGACACAACAGAATATCGCTGGACCGGTGCACTGAGAGGCTGATCTCTCACTTCGGTCGCTGGCCCACCACTGCCGAAATGGCGACCGAGAGTGGGCTCACCGAGGACGCTGCCAACGAGGCTCTGGAGTATGCCAGGACCGGCGACCCACGCTCATTGGACGCGAGCTTCAACGGCGACTTCGGCGAAGAGGGGAGCGCATTGGTCGATATCCTTGGTTCTGAAGAGCCTGCGTTCGGCGTGTCCCTCGACCGAATGGTGCTGCAGGGCGTATTGGACAAGCTTCCGCTGCGGGAGAGGACGATTATCTCGCTGAAGTTCTACCGGGGCCTGTCACAGCGCCAGATCGCCAGTAGGATCAACATATCGCAGATGCACGTCTCTCGTCTCGAACGGCGTGCCCTGGCCAAGTTGAAGGACATCGTGACAGGCCAAGCGGTGGATTCGATAGGCATGGACCGGGAGCCTGCAGCGCTGCAAGCTGCATCGTAAGCTGCGGTCCGTAGTGAGCCTAGTGACTTAAATTAGCCTACTGCCCACTCATTCAGCGGACAAGAGGTCGTGCAGCTCTTGGAGTGCCTGGCTGTTTTCCTCTAGTGTGAAGCCGTCGACCATTGGTACAGCCTCGCCGCTGGGCCCGTCCACTGCTCCCAACTCCACGTTGCGTCTGACCAGTTTTTGCTCGGCTTCGATGCTTGGAAGAAGGTTCTTGCCCTTGATCTTCGACATGGCTGCCACCAGGCCGTAGCCGCCCCAGTTCGAGACGCTTGCGATGATCAGAGCACTGGTCGTGGTGACGCACGGCATTCTGACGAGAGACGGCACCGTGGGGATGATATCCGCCAGGTTTCCCAGGCCGATCTCGTTGCCGCCGTCGCCGATTCCCACCGACGGGACCCCGGTCTCGAACAGGTAGTCGGCCCTTGCGTTGTACTCGCTGATGTCCACACCACGCATGTTGCGGTACAACCCTTCGGACGTCAGCCCGCACCGTTCGATGCCGATGATCACCGACGGCGCTATTTCGGACAGAAGCTCCTTCGCGAAGGAGCGGCTCTCCTCCTCACCGACGATCGGGAATTCTACAACGCTGGAATCAGGGCCTGCGGTGCCCTCCATCACCTCAAGAGAGTACCGGTCGGTGACGTACACGACCTCGTAACCGATGGACTGCAAGGCGTTGCCGATGACCACCGCTCCCGGAGGGCCGTCGGTCTCTGTGGCCCCGGCGGTGATGATGTAGAAGCCGGTCACGATTATTGCCGTGCCCGGGTTGTCGAGCACAACGCGTGCGGCCTGGTCGCAGTAGTCTGCGGGCAGGTGGGGTCTCAGGGCAGCAATGCCCCGCTTGTCGCGATCGAGAACTATATCTTCAATGGTCACCGCGCACCCCTATTTCCAGAACCTAATCTATCGATATGCAGAAACATCAATATCTGTCTTTGACACGCTCTCAGGATTTTCTAAGGGCGGAACTAGCCTGCGGGTAGGTCTTTCCCCGCCCCCATAGCGTGCGCAGCACCCCCGCCCGCCTAAGCGCGCGCAGCGCGCCTAGATGACAGCCATGTCCTCGTCTGGGACATCGGTGATGAACATGTGGCCGGGGGCGTGGGTGATCATCAGGGGCGGCTTCGAATTCATGGCCACTGCCTGGGGTGTCACTCCGCATCCCCAGAACACCGGTACGTCGTCCTCACCGACAACGGCTGGGTCGCCCAGGTCGGGGGTAGTGATGTCTTTGATTCCGATGGCGGCAGGGTCTCCGATGTGCACGGGAGACCCGTGCACCGATGGAAATCGTGATGTGATTTGTACGGCCCTGACCAGCTTATTGCGCGGAATCGCCCTCATCGACACTACCATTGGCCCCGAGAATATGCCTGCGGGCGTGGTCTCGATGGAGGTGACGAACATCGCGGTGTTCTTGCCCTCCTCAAAGTGAGGAATTCGAATGCCGCCGTTTATCAGGGCGCCCTCGAATGTGAAACTGCAACCGATGAGGAAAGAGACCAGGTCGTCGCGCCAAACATGGGAGATGCTGGTGGGCTCCTCCACAAGTTCGCCGTTCTCGAAGACGCGGTATCGTGGCAGGTCGGTCCGCAAGTCGACTCCGGGCGCCATCTGGCGGGGCTCCACCGATCCAACCTCCACTACCTCAAGCAGCGGGCAAGGCTTTGGATTGCGCTGGCAAAAGAGCAGGAAATCGAAGGCCTGTTCCCTCGGCAGAATCACCAAATTGGCCTGGACGTAGCCTGGCGCCATTCCGCTGGTGAGCCCAGAAAGCTCTCCCGAGCGCATCATTGCTCTCAAATCCGAGGGTTCCTGACTCAGCGTTGGTAGCAGCATCTATGATCCTCCGTTGCGGCGAGCGTACTCAGACCGCCACAGCACCTGCCGTGGCTGCGTCATGCTGCTCGTCCGCGTGATACGAGCTACGCACCAGCGGGCCGGAGGCGACGTGCTTGAAGCCCATGGCCTCGCCCTCTCTGGCAAGCTCGTCGAACTCTTCCGGCGCATACCACTTGGACAGAGCGACGTGTTTAGGCGTCGGTCGCAGGTACTGGCCTATCGTTAGCAGATCGCAGTCTACCGAGCGTAGGTCCCGCATCGTGTCCAGAATCTCGTCCCAGGTCTCTCCCAGTCCCACCATCATCCCCGACTTGGTCACGGAATCCGGGTCGATACTTCTTGCGCGAGCCAATAGCTCAAGGGACTGGTCGAAGTCACCCTTTGGGCGCACCCGTCGGAAGACTCGGCGCACGGTCTCGATGTTGTGGTTTAAGGTGCTGGGCTTGGCCGCCATCACGGTTGCCAGGGCCTTCTCATCACCATTGAAGTCGGGTATGAGGACTTCGATCTTGCACGAGGGCAGGCGTTTGCGAATCTGGCTGATGGTCTGGGCAAAGATGAACGCGCCGCCATCTGGAAGGTCGTCGCGGTCAACCGATGTTACGACGGCGTACCGCAAGCCCATGCGCTCTGCGGCCTTGGCCACCCTTACCGGTTCTTCCAGGTCGAGCCCTGTCGGCTTCCCGGTGGCAACTGCACAGTAGGCACAGGCCCGCGTGCAGATGTCTCCCAGGATCATGAACGTAGCTGTTCCGCGCTCCCAGCACTCCCCGATGTTGGGGCAGCGAGCCTCCTCGCAGACTGTACTCAGGCCGCCTTCGCGCATCATGGAGCGCAGCTCTATGTAGTTCGGGCCTCCCGGAGCCTTTACCTTGAGCCACGGGGGTAGACGCCTCTTTACTGTCATTTGACCTCGCAGTCGCCCCGAGTGGGAGGGGCGCGTGTGAACTGCTGAAATGATACCAGACAGCTACCAGCGGCGTCTCATATGCTAAAATCGTAGTTAGAGTAGAGGGGCCGCGACCCTTCGCTTTTTCCTTCCATTCGGACTAACCCAAATGACCCAAATTCAAAAAGCAGACGATAGCGCCGATAGCAAGCCGGAGATGGCAACGCTAACCCTCGGCGAATTCGACCCGATGGGCGACACCGTGGCGGAGCTGGACGGCGAGTCTATCAGCGTATTCGGTGGCATCCCGGGCGAACGGGTCGTGTGCCGGATAGTACGTTATGGTCGGCGCAAGAGGCGGCACGTTTCGGGCATGGTGGTAGAGGTTCTGGAAGCGTCGCCTCATCGTGTCGGCGCTCCGTGCCCATATTTCGGGACCTGCACCGGTTGCCAGTGGCAGCACATCGACTACGACCACCAGCTCTCCATCAAGCGCGACACGGTGGCGGCGGCGCTCCGCGTCTACCCGGAACTGGCGGGCCTGTCGGTAGAGCCGACGGTGCCGAGCGACCAGGAACTCAATTACAGAAATCACGCTCGATTTACCGTTCGTGGCGGCACCCTCGGATTTGTCAGCCGGATCACTCGCCAATTCGCCAGGGTTGACGAATGCATGCTCATGGCCCCGGGGATCAATGAGATCGTCGACAAGTTACAGGGTCGCTCGGCGGCCACGAGCCAGCTATCCATACGATATGGCATAAATACGGACGAATGGCTACTCCAGCCGACGTTCGCTCCCAATGAGGTTCCCGTCGAATCGGGCCAGACCCACTACCGCGAGCGGCTGTTGGACCGGACTTTCCGTGTGGCGTCGCCTTCGTTTTTCCAGGTCAACACCCTACAGGCCGAGCGACTAATAACAATGGTCCGTGATCGGCTAGAGTTGCGCGGGGACGAGACGCTGGTAGATGCCTACGCAGGCGTCGGAACCTTCGCCGTCCTACTGGCCGGCAGTGTCCGCAATGTCATAGCAGTCGAGGAGTCCGCCGCGGCGGTCAAGGACTCCGCAATCAATACCCTCGGCATAGACAATCTGGAGTTTCGTGAAGGCAAGGCTGAGGATATCCTGGGCGAACTTGGGGGCTCCGCAGACGTCGTTGTCCTCGATCCCCCTCGTGCCGGGTGCTTGCCTCCCGTTTTGGATGCGGTCGTTCGCTGGGCCCCCCGTCGCGTCTGCTACGTCTCGTGTGACCCGGAGTCACTCGCAAGAGACCTGCAGGTATTGGTCAATGGCGGGTTCACTGTGGATCGTGTGGAGCCTGTGGACATGTTTCCGCAAACCCACCACATCGAATGCATAGCGACGCTATCGCGCGCCGAATAGAGGCGGCATCGTGGCTAGGGTGGGCCATTTAGGCTAAAATGAACCTGGAGGATGTTGGATAAATGCGTCTGGTTCTTGCATCGACCTCGCCTCGAAGACGCGAGATTGTTGAGGCTCTGGACCCGACGCCAGAGTGTGTTGCACCCGTGGGCGACGAGTCCCCACCTCGGCCCGGTGAATTGCCGGAGGAATACGTGCTGAGACTGTCGCTGGACAAGGCGCGAAGTGTCGCGGATGGTGTCGATACTGCCACAGTCCTGGGCGCGGACACGGTGGTCGCTGTCGATGGCGAGATTCTGGGCAAGCCGGTGGATGTCGACGACGCGATCCGCATGCTTAGGCTGCTCAGGGGCCGCGCCCATAGCGTCTTTACCGGTGTGGCGGTGCTGGACACCCAAACCGGACAATCAGCCGCGGTTGCCTATCAGAGCCGCGTCACCATTCGCCCGATCTCAGATGCAGAACTGCTTGATTACATCGCTCTTGAGAACCCCATGGACAAGGCTGGAGCCTACGCAGTGCAGGACAAGAGCGCTGGCCTGGCGGAGTCGGTTGAGGGCTGCTATCTCAACGTCGTTGGCCTTCCACTGTGCGAGGTCATGACA
>CAUZNX010000120.1:0-5311 GCA_963580905.1 Dehalococcoidia bacterium
GTCGCGCTGGAGTTCCTGGTGGGCATGGAGAACCACCTGGACCTCGACCTGCCCGCAGACCTCGCCGCCGGCAAGGCATTGCCTTTAAACGGCACACGATACTGCCTCGTAGAGTTACCTTTCTTCGGACGCCCAAACTACCTTGAGGACGTGTTGTTTCAGATTCAACTCCAGGGAATTACTCCTGTGCTGGCCCATCCAGAGAGGATTGAGGCGGTGCAGAACGATGTCGGTCTGCTAGCGAAATTCGTCGAACGAGGTATGCTCAGTCAGGTCACGGCAGGAAGCGTCGTCGGGCACTTTGGCAAGAAGGTTCGCACCATCACCCACAGCATGCTGCGACAGCGGTTGGTGCATATCTTGGCTTCCGATACCCACTTTCCCGCGGGGCCGCGATCTCCGGAGCTCCGAGAAGGGGTCGAGGCGGCTGCGAGCATCGTTGGAGAGGCGGAGGCGGAGGCGATGGTGGTGGACACCCCTAGGCGCATAGTGGAGGACCTGCCGGTCGAGATAGAGCCGCCACGACAGGACGAAGGACGGGGTAGGCGCTGGTTCTTCTTCCGGCGCTAACCGCCGAGGGGGTTCTGTTCAACCGGGGCCCTTCGACAATCTCCGGGCGAACGGGCCTCTGGTGCTCCTCGAACCACGCCCGACCCAACCTGCGCAGCACCAGCCCCGCCCCACTTAGCGCGCGCAGTGCCTAGAAGGCCCAGCCCTTCGCTTTTGTGGGGGTGACGCTTATTAGTATGAAGGTTGATTCGCGGTAGGTTTTCTCGGCGTATCGCTCGCCCTCTTCCTGACCCTGGTAGTTGATTGACATCGCCCAGAGCAACTCTTTTTCCCACTCGTCAGATAGCGTAGCCACGCCATTGAATTGCAGGAACGAGTAGGGCTTTATGGTGGTCGTGATCGCGATGGACACCCTTGGCTCGTGGCGGATGTTCCGTACTTTGACTGCCTTCGGCTCGGCAAGTATGAGCAGCGCCTCGCCGTCGTAGTGGTGCCACACGGGCGCCACGTGGGGAGCGCCGTCGGATCCCACTGTGGACAGGTGGGAGAGATTGGGTTCACGTAGATAGATGTCCATCTCGGCGGGTGTCATGAGTGCCATCTAGTTGGACTCCTCGTCTGAAGATGTTTCGTTGCGCTTTTGAAAGAGCGGCAGATCTGTTGGCGCTTGCTCGTCGTTGTCACTGCCAAGAGGGGCGAGATGGCGCTGGATGCGCTCCCATATTTTTTCGCTAATGGCTTCCATGGACTCCGTCGCATCAATGACTGCCCAACGATCTGGCTCTTTATTGGCAATATCCAGGTACCCCGCTCTTACCCGCTCGTGGAAGCCGAGAGACTCCTCTTCGAACCGGCTGGTACCCTCGCGGTCAATCCGTTTTTTCTTGGCTCCATCCGCAGGTTCCATCGCGAGCCGGATCTGGAGAGAGCCAACACGTTTGAGACCTTCGACGGGGGAGCAGTCCAGCAGGAATGTGAGACTGGGCGTCTTTCCCATTGTCGCCAGACGGTTGATTCGGGCAATATCGTCGAGGGGCAGCCTGCGTCCGTAGCCCTGGTAGGCTGTGGTCGAGTCCGCGTAGCGGTCCGCGATCACAATGCGGCGATCTCCCTTAAGGGCAGGCGTGAGCACCTTAGCGACGAACTCCGCTCGTGCAGCTGCGAATAGGAACAGCTCGGCTCCGTGGGAGATATTTTCCCCGCGCCTCTTTTCGCGCTTTAGCCAGTCCCTGAGGTACCAGCCCAGGGGCGTCGTGCCCGGCTCCCGCACCAGTGTGGATTGAAAGCCCTCGCGCTCAAGCCGCCCGGCGAGAATTTCCGCCTGGGTGGACTTGCCAGAGCCCTCGCCACCCTCAAAAGTGATAAACAGCCCCAAGCTCTACTCCCGCCAGCGTGCCGCTGGACCTTTGTAGTAAGAAAAATGTGGGAATTCGTGTGAAGGTCACGCTCACACACCGGGCGAATCGCCCCTTCGCACAACCATCGGAATCCGATGTCGGGTTCCGGGATCGGGCCCAAGCTCCCCAACAATCCACCCTGACGAGCCAAGCCCCAGCCCCGCCCCACCCAGCGTGCGCAGCACCCGCACTAGCGTCGGTAGAGTACCACGCGGCGGGTCGGTTCGCGTCCCGTGCTGCTCGATGCCAGGCCATGCTCCTCTGCGAACACATGCTGGAGATGGCGTATGTACGCCACCTGCGGGCTCAGGTCAGCCTGGTGGTCGCCCTCGTCGGCGATACGGCTGGCCGCCTGTTCCGCTTCCTCGATGGCCTTGCCGACCTCTGCCAGGGTTGCCTGTCTGGGCTGGCTGCGGGCCAGAGCCCTGAGGAACTGGTGGATCTGGGTCGTCGTGTTCTTGCGCAGGACGTAGACGGGCTTGCCCTGTTCCTCGGCATCGAGGAGAGCGCGAGTTCGTTTACGGTAGAAATTTTTCGTGGTGAGGAGCAGGTCGGCGTCCGCCAGCTCCGATACAAGTTCCACGGCGGCGGCGGACGAGCTCAATGCCTGTTGGAGCTTGCCCTTATTTACGCCATAAGGGAGGATATGGCTGGTCTGAGCGGGCGGCTCCTCAGGCGTGTCCGTTTCCTGTGTGTCCGTGTCCTCGGGCTCTTCACCGCGCTGTGGGGCGCCACGGCGCGGCCCCCGATCCCGCACGGGTTCGGGGCTTCGCTCCGATCGACCGTTCTCGGACATGGCGGAGGCTGCGACAGGCACCTGGGTGCGGTGTACTTGCCCCTCATCATCCATGAATCGCCGCTCGGCGGTTACCGGGTAGCCCCTCAGCATCTTGTCCACAATGTCCGCTACGTCCGCATGGACGTTCACATCGTTGCGGCCCCGGATCTCAACGAGGATGTCGAATGTAGGAGGAGCCTTGCGTTCGAGTACCGTCTTTTGGGTCCGTCGGCGGCGTGCCTCGTCGTCTCCGAGGGTCACGGCGTCGATTCCGCCGATCAGGTCCGAGAGGGTCGGGTTTGTTATCAGATTCTCGATCGTGTTGCCGTGGGCGGTCGCCACGAGCTGCACTCCGCGCTCCGCGATAGTCCGTGAGGCGGTAGCTTCAAGCTCGGTGCCGATCTCGTCGATGACGATGACCTCTGGCATGTGGTTTTCGACAGCCTCGATCATTACGTCGTGTTGCTGCGAGGGGGTCGGCACCTGCATGCGTCTAGCGTCGCCGATGCCGGCATGAGGGATGTCGCCATCGCCTGCAATCTCGTTCGAAGTGTCGACCACGATAACGCGCCTGAGGGCGTCGTCAGCGAGTACACGGGCGACTTCTCTGAGCATGGTGGTCTTGCCGACGCCCGGCCTTCCGAGCAGCAGCACGCTCTTGCCGGTCAGTACTAGGTCCTCGATGATGCGGATCGTGCCGTAGACGGCGCGTCCAACGCGCACCGTCAGGCCGACGACTTTGCCGCCGCGATTGCGAATTGCAGAGATGCGGTGGAGGGTGCGCGCGACACCGGCGCGGTTGTCGCCACCGAAAGCACCGATGCGCTCGATGACGTGCTGAAGATCCGCCTCGGTGATCTCTTGGGGGGCGAGTTCGATCGTCTCCCCTGGGAATCTGGCCAGGGGCGCACGCCCCAGATCCATGATCACCTCAAGGAGATCTTCCTTGTCCTCTCTTTTCGCGATGGGCTCCGCGATGGCTGGCGGTAGCTTCTCGATTATCGCGCCGAGGTCTGTGTCAATCCATTGATTTTCTTGTAAGTTCATTCTTGGCGTTAGAGGGTTGGTCTTTCCTACGCTGGCGTTATGGGCAGCGCATTCCGGCTCTCATTGTCCATGGCCGGGGTCACCATCGATTTTACCAACGTTACGTACTCCGAATCAACGTCGACGCCTCGGCGGTGAAATACGCGATGGATGTCGGATTGGTGCTCCGAGACCAGCCACAGCACATCGGCGAAACGAGGCAGACTCGCCATCGCAAAATCGATGAGCCCTCGAGCGGTTGATTCGTCGTCTTCGCGGACCATAAGCGTCGCTGTTGATGAGCGCAGACGGCGTACGGTCTTGAGCCAGCCCTTGAGCCCCGAATCCCCGTCCACGACATACTCTCTTCCGCGCCCGCCGGACCTCTCCCGCGCCATGGCCCACTGGTCGAATGTGACCCCCGTCGATAGTCGCGTCTCCATGGGGGTCGAGGCGGTGTAGAGCTGGTAGACGGCGAACTCGTCGGGGTCGGTATGCTTGCGGGGAGCAGGTCCGATCGCCCGGTCTTGCTTGCGGGTCCGGTAGAGCATTTCACGATAGCAGGGAAGGAACCCGTTGGCCAGCACGTCGTCTACGAGCGGGTCATCGCTCTGAAGACGTATGAAGAGTCTCTCGCCGCCTTGTCGCGCGATCTGCTGGGCGAGGACCGGAAGCAGTCCGGCTCGGTCGCGATTCCCCTGTCCAACGAGCAGGTGGGAGACCTCCCAGGTTCGAGGTCCGGAGCGCGGCCTGGCGGCTCCTATGGCCACTACTTGCTTATCGGCAGTCGATGCCACGGCCTGGACAGGGCGAGTCATCAGCGAGAGGCTAAGGGTCGGCAGTGTTGTCGCGGATACACGGTCCGGGATGCCCCTGCCGAGGTTGTCGAGGGTAAATGCCCGGTTGCCAGTCCCCCGGTGGGCCAGGAGGGCGTATCGGACGAGATCGAGTGGCTGCAGGGGTCTGATCACGGTTTTGTGTTGCTACGTCGAGTCTTCTACCATCCTGATAAAAAGCTGGTGAACTCGGTCGTCCCCCGTGAGCTCCGGGTGGAACGACGTCGCGAGCATACGGTCCTGGCGTACTGCCACTGGCCGACCGTCGCGGACCCTGGCCAGCACTTTGACCGAGTCCCCCATGAGATTCACGGCCGGGGCACGGATGAATACCGCCCGAAAGTCCGGGCCCTCGATGCCTTCGAGTGCGATGTCCTCCTCGAAGCTGTCGATCTGGCGGCCAAAGGCGTTACGGCTGACATCGATGTCCATGAGCCTGAGGGGGTCAGGACGCCGATCGCGGAGCCGATCGGCAATGACGATCATCCCAGCGCAGGTGCCCCAGAGCGGCATTCCTGCGCGCACCCTCTCGGTGAGGGGCTGTCTGAATCCGTATATGTCGATGAGTTGCACAATGGTAGTGCTCTCACCCCCCGGAATGATCAGGCCGTCAATACCCTCGAGTTGCGAGGGTAGCCTGATCTCCGGGGCGTCAACGCCCAGACGGGCCAGTACCTGCTTGTGCTCCAGGAAATCTCCCTGAATGGCCAGCACACCTATGGTTGGCAAGCTTACCAGCCCCTGGTGGCCAACTGCTCAGATTC
>CAUZNX010000121.1:0-5308 GCA_963580905.1 Dehalococcoidia bacterium
GCCGTTCTGGAAATCCGCCCTCGATCACGCGCATTGGGATGTCCAAGGACCTGGACGCGAGTGAGTTGCTGAGCCTTGCGCCCTCATTCAAGCTCGACCGGCTCACCGCACGACTATTCGGGGGCTCAAAGCCGATCTCATCGTACGACCTGACCTTCGCTGAGGCTGACCGAAAGCTCATCGCCCTTGAGTTGGAGGACTTTGCGCGGGCCATTTTGGATGGCACTGAACCCGAATGCACCGGACAGGTGGGCCTGGACGCGGTGGCGCTCACCTACGCCTTCCTGGAGTCGGGCCACATACGGCAGCCTGTCTCGTTCATTGACGTGGCCGAAGACCGGGTCAACGCCTACCAGTCGGAGATCAACGAGGTTGTTGGCCTGGCATAGCTAGAGTGTGCCGCGCCCTATCCGGCCAGCTGCTTCGCAAGCGCGTCGGGCGCGCTTACCGGAAACTCACAGGTGTAGTTTCGGCACACATAGGCCGTCGCCTTTCCTCCCAACATCGACCGTCCCTCCGTAAGGGGCAGCCCGGCAATGGTTTCGTCCGCCGGCCCTCTCCCCACAAGGACTCGGTTCGGGATGTAGCTATGAAAGACCTCGCGCAGGAGCCCGCTTGTGTCCGACGATCCTGGCTCACCGACGATGGCGATCTCCTTCGGGCTCGACACGTAGAAATCCAGCGCGCACAGCCACTGTCCGGCCCCGGTGGGGTATCGCTCCATCAACTCTCGCATCGGACGCAGCGACTCCACGGCTCGCCGATCAAGGTCACCGTCGCCCGTCACCAGAGCCAATTTTAGCAGCACCGTCGCCGCCATTGAACTACCTGAGGGTATTGCATTGTCCTGCACGTCTCGAGGCCGCATCACCAGCTCCTCGTGGTCCGTCCCCGTATCGTAGAACTGCCCTGACGGGGCGTCCCAGAACAGCAAGACCATTGCGTGTCCCAGGGCCACCGCCTCCTGCAGCCATTCGCCGTCGAAGGTCGCCTCGTGAAGTACAAGCAACCCTTCGATTAGGAATGAGTAGTCCTCCAGGTAGCCCTTTAGTCGGGCCGAGCCGTCTTTGTAGGTTCGCAGCAGCCGATCTCCATCTCGTACTTCCTTTTTCAGGAAACGTGCGTTGGCTGCGGCTGCCTCTGTGTAGTCTTGCCTCTCCAGGGCCGCACCCGCTTCTGCAAATGCCGCCATCATGAGCCCGTTCCAGGCGGTCAGAATCTTCTCGTCGCGGTCCGGCTTCACACGGGCCTCCCGCGCCTCGTACAGCTTCGCCCGATCACGGCTCAGCAGCAGTTCCATCTCCGAATCAGGATTTTTCACGTTGAGGATCGAGTGGCCCTCAAAATTGCCGTTGATAGTCACATCGTAGTAGGCATTGAACCGCTCTCCGTCTTCCTTGCCGAGTACTTCCAATATCTCTTCGGGACGCCAAATGAAAAACTTACCCTCTTCACCCTCGGAATCGGCGTCCTGGGTCGAATAGAACCCGCCAGACTCGTCGGTCATTTCTCGAAGCACGTAGTCCAAAGTCTCCTCAACGATCCGCCGGTACAGAGGCTTGCCCGTGGCCTGGTATGCGTGGAGGTAGAGCCGCGCAAGTAGGGCATTGTCGTAGAGCATCTTCTCGAAGTGAGGCGCCAGCCAAAACGTGTCCGTAGAGTAGCGGTGGAACCCTCCACCAATCTGATCGTAGATGCCGCCACGCGCCATCTTGTCCAGGGTTAGCTCCACCATCTCCAGCGCACCGAAATCGCCAGTTCGCAGGTAGTGCCTGAGCAGAGCCTCCTGGACCATTGGCTGAGGGAATTTGGGCTGCAGCCCAAAGCCGCCATGTTTATCGTCGTGATTCCCCGCAAGGACGACGAACGCCGCGCCGATGATGTCTGCCGTCAGTGGCTCAAAGCCGTCAGACACAGGCGTCATTTGCTCCATACGCCGCATCAGATTCTCTGTGGTCTGGGCGATATCCTCTCGTTTGTCCCTGTATATCCCGGCAAGGGTCTCCAGCAACCTGGGAAATCCGGGCAGGCCGCCCCTATCCTCGGGGGGGAAGTACGTCCCACCGTAGAACGGCTTGCCATCCGGGGTCAGGAACACGGTCATGGGCCAGCCGCCCTGGCCTGACAGGGCCTGGACAGCCGACATGTAGATAGAGTCGATGTCGGGCCGCTCCTCGCGATCCACCTTAATACTGACGAAGTGAGTGTTCATGAGAGCCGCGATATCATCGTTCTCGAAAGATTCACGCTCCATCACGTGGCACCAGTGGCATGCCGAGTAGCCGACGCTCAGCAGTATCGGCTTGTCTTCCTGCTTGGCTCGTTCTAGCGCCTCCGGTCCCCACGGGTACCAGTCCACCGGATTGTGGGCGTGTTGAAGCAAGTACGGGCTTGTCTCGTCGATCAGTCTGTTTGGCATCGTATTATGCGTCGCTCCGATTCAGATTCGATATTGTCTTTACGTGTTGGTTCGCAAGGCTAGAGCACTTGATAGACTAATTGACTAAACACATCGTCTAGGGACCCATGGAGAGGTCCGCCGCCGCCATCCTGTTACTCTACAACGCCGGTTGCGTCTTGCCCACTATTTTGGTGAGTTCGAGCGTGCGGCGGGTCAAGGCACAAGGACGTATAATACCCACAAATACCACCTTTGGTAACTGAAGGCCTATTATTTCGGGGAGCGTAGATCATGAAGCATGATGCCTGGTTCCAGTGCATCGATGGCTGTGAAGGCCGTTGGGAACTCACCGAGATCATATACAGATGTCCCTCGTGTGACGGTCTCCTAGAGGTCAAACACGATGTCGAAGCCCTGAAGGGACGCAGCCCAGCCGCGTGGATGTCCCTGTTCGACCGGCGCTACATGCGCACGTCATGGCCCTATGGCAGCGGTGTGTGGGGTAAGAAGGAGTTGGTCTATCCGCAACTGAATGACGACAACGTCGTGTCTATCTACGAGGGAGGCACTAATCTGTTCTGGGCCGAACGCCTGGGCCAATCCATCGGCCTAGATGACCTTTGGATAAAGCAAAGTGGAAACGGCCATAGCGGCTCATTCAAGGACCTGGGCATCACCGTGTTGGTGTCCGCCGTCAAGGAGATAATGAGCAGAGGCGCAGACATTAAGGCCGTGGTCTGCGCCTCCACAGGGGACACCTCCGCCTCGGTTTCAGCCTACTGTGCGGCGGCCGGCATTCCCTCAGTTGTCCTGCTACCTCGCGACAAGGTATCCCAGGCCCAGCTCATCCAACCTATCTCCAACGGGGCCCTCACACTGGCCCTCGACACCGACTTCGACGGCTGCATGGCCCTGGTGCAAAAGCTCAGTAAGGACAAGCGCTTCTATCTTGCCAATTCCGTGAACCCTTTGCGGATAGAGGGCCAGAAGACCGTCAGTATTGAGATGGTGCAGCAGTTCGACTGGGAGGTCCCCGACTGGGTCATCGTGCCCGGCGGAAACCTCGGTAATATCACCGCCATCGGCCTCGGGTTCCTGATGATGCGGGACCTGGGTATCATCCAGAAACTGCCACGTCTCGTGTGCGCTCAAGCCGAAGGGGCAAATCCCCTCTATCGTAGCTATCTCACTGGATTCGAAGAGATCAAACCGGTCGTGGCCAAGAGTACCCTGGCGACTGCCATTCAGATTGGCAACCCCGTTAGCATAACGAGGGCGATACCCATCCTCCGCCAGTTCAACGGCATCGTCGAGCAGGCGTCAGAGGACGAACTGGCCGACGCCTCCGCGAAAGCAGATCGCAATGGGCTATTCAGCTGCCCTCAGACCGGCGTGGCACTGGCCGCCCTCTTAAAGCTCACCGGGAACGGCACAATCCAACCCCACGAGAGGGTCATAGTGATATCGACGGCGAACGGCCTCAAGTTCGTCGACTTCAAGGTCGGGTATCACTCGAATGCGCAGGAGGGCGTGGACGCGAAGCTCGCCAACACCCCCGTGGAGCTGCCCGGTCACTACGACTCCGTTGTGAAGACAATCGAATCCGCAGTATTATCCTAGAAATCTGAGTCCCGGGAGGACAACATGAACCAGCCCCTCGCCAAGAACATTCTGGGCCGAACCGGTCTCGAGATCACCCGCCTTGGATACGGAGCGATGGAGATCCGTGGGGGACCCCGTGGGCGCGAAGTTTCCGATGAGGACGCAGGCGCAATCCTCAACGAGGTCCTGGACGCCGGAATCAACTTCATCGACACGTCCATCGACTACGGACGAAGCGAGGAATTGATCGGCGAGCACATCTCGCACCGCCGGTCGGAGTTCTACCTGGCCAGCAAATGCGGCTGTGCCGCGATTCCCGAAGCTAATGGCGACCACGTCTTCACCCGGGAGAACATCGTTGCAGGCGTCGAGCAAAGCTTGAAGCGCATGCGCACCGACCACCTGGATATCGTACAGTTCCACTCGTCGCCGTCCAAAGCGACCCTGAGGGACGAGGATTCCATCAAAACCCTCCTCGACCTCAAGGAGCAGGGAAAGATCCGATTCCTGGGCTCCTCATCCACATTGCCGAACCTGGCCGACCACGTATCAATGGGCGTATTTGACGAGTTCCAGATCCCCTATTCAGGTCTCTCCCGAGAGCACGAAGACTGGATCACAAAAGCCGCCGACGCCGGCATCGGTACCGTAATCCGCGGAGGGGTCGCAAAGGGCCAGCCCGGGGAGGGCGGTGGAGTGATTAATACCTGGGCCAAGTGGGATGAGGCCGAGCTGGACGCACTCCTCGAAGTGGGTGAGAGTCGAACAGCATTCATGCTCAGGTTCACGCTGACACATCCGGGGCTGCACACCACCATAGTGGGCACCAAGAACCCGGTGCACCTGCGTGAAAACATCACCGCAGCCGGTCGAGGCCCACTCTCGCCCGAGACCTACGCTGAGACCAAGCGCCGCTTGGATGCCGCTGGGGTAACGGCGGAGCCTGCGTAGGTTCCCATCGGGCCGGTGTCCTTCGAGGTTCATCAGGAAATTGGATTACGGAGTGAAATCATGACCCGCCAAACTGTGCCATGGCTGCGCGAGACCGAGGTATTCACTTCTGAGGCCGAGGGATTTTTCCGTTTCGTGATATCCCGTCCCTGGTGATCGCGAAGGACGGCACGATCCTCGCATTCTGCGAGGGTAGGAAGTATGGCCCATGTGACCACTAGGCGGGAGACCTACTCCTCAAAAGAAGCACCGACAACGGCGTGACTTGGGGGGAGATCCAGCAAGTCGCCGGGAACTCCGACAACCCCTTCCACAATCCGACTGCGGTGGTCGACCAGGACACCGGCACTGTCT
>CAUZNX010000122.1:0-5261 GCA_963580905.1 Dehalococcoidia bacterium
GCCTACAGGCTGCAAACCATCGCGAAACAACGCGAACCTGTGATCAATCAGAATGGTAGGCCAGAGGGCGTTTCCGGACGTTTGCGCAGGTCAGCGGTTTGGGGTGCATCGGTCTGGGGGACCGAAGCTCGGGAGTTCAAATCTCCCCAGCCCGACCAGAACACAATCGGTACCGCGATCTGGCCTCGAGATCAGGGTTGAGCGTCTTTCGCGTCTTCTGTTGGAGCCTCGTGGCGTGCTGACAGGGCGGCACGAGTTTCGAGCCTTCCGACCAGCGTGGCCAGCCCTGCGGCTGTCACGAGTGCTACACCCTTTAACACCGTTTGTGTGTAGGACCTCACGTTGAGCAAAACGAGCCCATTAGACAACACGCCCAAGAAAACGACCCCGATCATTACACCACTGATCCGACCTCGCCCCCCTCCAAATGCTACGCCACCGAGCAAGATGGCGGTAAGCACATCAATTTCGTAACCTAGACCGAGCGTTCCGGGCGCTGCGGTGTTGAGGCGAGCGACTAGAAGAGTCCCTCCGAGTCCGGCGGCTGCACCAGTGGCCACGTAGAGCATGAAGGGAAGCAACCGGGTCGAGATCCCGGCTAGACGGGCCGCCTCAATGTTCACACCGATCGCGTACACGTGTTGGCCCCATGGGGTGCGATTCAGGAATGCATAGCCGATCCCGAAGACTCCGAGCGCAATTATGACCAGGATTGGGATATCTAGGATTCGTCCCGATCCGAGGTTTGTGAAGGATCCAGGGAATCCAAATATTGGAACGTCGCTGATATAGAACGTCAGTCCTCGTACAGCTGCTAACGACCCCAATGTTACGACGATCGGGGAGAGCCCAACAAATATCGACAATCCTCCGTTGACCACACCGACCGCAATCCCAGCCAAAAGCCCAGCTAGCACAGCGATGGTGACAGACGACCCGGAGTCGAGAAGGGCAGCACTTGTCATCCCGCCGAGGCCGACGATCGAGCCGACAGAGAGGTCAATCCCGCCGCTGATGAGGAGGAGGGCCAGAGGAACAGAGACAATCCCGATAATCGAAACCTGCAGTGCCACCAAACGAAAGTTATCGAAACTGAGGAATCGGTCGTTTTGGATTGCAAAAAACACAATGAGAAGCAACAACGCCAGCGAGAGTGCGTTGTCAACGAGGAGGCGGATATTACGCAACTTGGTGAGCCGATACGCCTTGGTGGGCTAGGGATAGCAATGCATGGTCGTTGATGGCGCTGCCAATCAGTTCTCCTACCGCCTGACCCTTATGCAACACAATGACCCGGTCTGCGACAGAGCGCATCTCCTCGGGTTCCGATGAACTGATGAGAACTGCGACTCCGGCTGTAGCAAACTCGCGTAGTGCGGCATAAACATCTGAGCGTGCACCAACGTCAACGCCGGCGGTTGGTTCGTCAAGGACGAATAGGCGGATTTGATGCTCGTCAGTCAGCCATCGGCCAATTATCTGTTTCTGCTGATTGCCACCTGAAAACGTCCATGCTGGAGCGTCCGGAATGGCTGGAGTGATTCCGAGCGTCTCTGCGGCTTGGGAGAAATGCCGACGCTCGGATCTACGGCGCCGAAGTCCCCACCGAGAAATTTTCCGCATAAGTGGCATCACAATGTTCTTTTCTGCGCTGAGCAATGGAAATACAGCCTGTGACGCTCGGTCAGCTGGGACGAAGGCCACCCCTGATCTGATTGCCTGGGCAACCGATCTCGGCGCATAGTCAGCGCCATCGAGCGTCATATGGGCAGTGTGCTTCATAGCCCCGACAACTGAGAGCGCAACATCTGATCGTCCACAGCCTAAAAGCCCGAACAAGCCAACGATCTCACCGGGTCTAGCTACAAATGAGATCGATCTAACGACGTCAGTTTGGAGCGAATCCACGACGAGCCCACCGCTGTCAGCGGCGTCTGCTCTGACATGTTCTGGTATCGGTTGCAGCGATCGTCCTACGATCGCGTTGATGAGATCGTCGCGGCTCCTATCGTCGACCGGGCCCTGGAGAGCGACCCCGCCATCTCGCAGCACAGTGACCGTGTCTGCTAAAGAGAACACTTCATCAAGAAGGTGAGTGACGAACAGGATCGGAACCTCCTTGGCTTGGAGTCGGCGCAATAGTTGTCCGAGTCGTTCAACGTCCTGGTCATCCAGTGCAGCGGTCGCTTCATCTAGAACCAGAAGTCGTGGTTCGGTTGTAATCGCTCGCGCTATAGCGACAAGTTGCTGAAGCGCTAGAGGAAGAGCTTGTACGGGTATGTCGATATCGAGGTCAAGTCCGAGCTCATCAAGTGCAGCACGCGCAATCCGCCGCTGCTCCTTCACCAGCAACAGAGGGCCGGAGTGTGGCTCACGTCCGAGAACGAGATTCTCGGTGACTGTCCGAGGCCCAATCAGTTGGAGGTCCTGATAGATGATCGAAATGCCGAGCGATTGAGATTGTCGTGGGGTCAGGGCCTCATGTGTCGCCCCATCAAGTGTTACAGATCCGGCCTCCCATCGAACCCCCCCACCGAGGCACTTAATCAGCGTGCTCTTGCCAGCACCGTTGGCCCCAAGTAACGCATGAATCTCACCAGGCTGGATTCCAAGGGAGGCGCCGCGGAGCACACGGCGCCTCCCATAAGAGACTGTTAGGCCATTGACACGCACCTCGCCAGTCGTTGGCACTCAACCGGCCCTAGTTAGTCCTGGTATTGGCCCAACAACTGTGCCAGTGCCTTCTTGTCCTCGCACTTCACGATTTGGTAGGGAATCGCTGCATTTTCGGGCGAACCCTTGACGGCAGCAACCATTGCATCGACGACTGCGTAGCCGAGTGCTTCGAGATCAAGAGCGGCTGTGGCGCGGTACATCCCGCACTGCTTAACGAGTTCTAACGCTTGCTCAGGCGAGTCCATTCCGCCTAGGTACACATCGGCGGAATCGGATGCGGTCCCGGCGTTTACAAGTGCTTGGTGAGCGCCGATGGTCTGGTCGTCGAGAATTCCCAGGATAACATTCAGGTCAGGGTGCTGCTGCAATATTGTTTCTGTCGCCGTTAGGCCACCCTCGATGGATACGCCACCATCTTGTTCTGCGACGATTATCGCTCCAGGTGCCATCTCTTTGAGAACCTGTTTGTAAATGTCGGATCGCTCAACTGCCAGGGGCGACGGGTCGAAGGTCAAAATGGCGACCTTTGCTTCACCACCTCGATCGTTGATCCAGTTTGCGGCGTCCTCGGCGAGCCTGCGGGCTCCGTCAGGGTTCTCAAAGATCACCGAAGCGGTCTCCGGGTTCGACGGTGCGCCATATGAGATCCAGTGGATCCCTGCATCGAGAGCTTGTTTGGCAAGGGGCGCCGTTGATGCCCCATCGAGTGGGAACACTGACATCGCGTCAACCCCGGCAACAATCCAGGTTTCTATAGCTGAGACCTGGCGGGAAACCTCGAAGTTCGCTTCGTCTAGCAATAATTCATATCCAAGCTCAGTGGCTCGTTCTGCGGAGAACTTGACAATTGCAGCTCTTGTAGGACTGCCGGTGTACGGCTGGCTAAATGCCAAAGTCCCTCCATCGTCATCACTGCCGCATCCAGTCGCGAGGAGCGCAATGCACAAGCCAACGGTGAGCATTCGAATAATGGTTTTCATACTTAACCCCCATTTAGTGTGACGGTCCCGGTCAGACCATCAGTTCATCAGTCCATCAGTCCATCAGTCCATCAGTCCATCAGTCCATCAGTCCATCATAGGCCGGACCTAACCACCCAGTCCAGACCTAGCATGTGCACCAACCTGTGCAGTGATTGCGCCGGCTCCAAATCAAGTCCAAGTCAAGGAGGTAGGAATGTCAGTTGGAATCTGGTCATCGCCTGCATACGAGCCCGACTATGACTCCCTCGTCCAAGACGACCGTATTCACCGGTCCCTTTACACGGAGCCAATCGTTTTTTCCCACGAAATGGAACGCATCTTTGGATGTGCCTGGGTCTATTTGGGCCACGAGAGTGAGATTCCAGAGCCCAATGATTTTAAGCTCACGAACCTTGGGACTAGACCGGTCATCCTCAGTCGAGACGCCGATGGGACAGTCCGTGCATTCTTCAACCGGTGCTCTCATCGCGGGGTCACAGTTTGCAACCAGGATCGGGGCAACACCTCCCGATTCACCTGCAGTTATCACGGATGGACATACTCCAGCAGCGGAGAGCTACTTAACGTTCCGTTCTCGTCAGGTATGGGGGAGTCGTTCAACCTGGAAGAATGGGGCTTGCAGCGCCTGGATCGGGTCGACTCTTATCGAGGGTTCGTATTCGGCGTGCTCTCGGATAGTGGCCCATCTCTCGCCGAACATCTCGGGACCGCAGCCACACTGATTGATGAGTGGGTCGACCGAGCGCCTGATGGAGAACTTGTAGTTCGTCATGGAACCAGACGGATTGTTGCTCGCGCCAACTGGAAACTTTATCTCGACGGAGCTGCTGACGGGTTGCATCCCTTCAGCACCCATCGATCATTTGTGGAGATGAGCGCGCGGCACAGTGATGGTCTGTTCCTTTCACAGTTTCGACGGGATCCCGACGACAGCCAGATGTATTCGATGGCATTAGGGAATGGTCACCAGTACCTGGACCAGCGACCAGGAATGGACGGACATGTATGGGACGCAACAAGACCGGCGCCGGGTACCGAAGCCACGGTCGGTGCTCTTGAAGCTCGCTACGGATCCGAAGGCATCTCCGAGATCCTCGAGCGGACGACGATTGCTGGAATGAATGTCTTCATCTTCCCAAATCTGTCGTTAGTCGATAACTCGATCGGCGTTGTACAACCTCGCTCTGTCAACATGACGGAGGTCCTTTGGCACGTAACAAGCCTGGCTGGAGCTGAGCCAGAAAGCCTGCCTTTACGCCTCCGCATTGGTGAAGATTTCCCTAACTTTGGCGACCCCGACGACATTGAGAACTGGGAGCGAGCCCAGCGGGGACTTGAACTCGTTCCCGAGGTTGAGTGGCTTCACACCGGTCGTGGTGTCGAGGGTGAGGAAGGTACGAACCAGTACGACGTTACAAATGAAGGGCCGATGCGGGCTTACCATCGCGAGTGGCTGAGATTCATGCGAACAGATGACGCTGAGAGCAAATGAGCGCTTACGTCGATGACGAGCTTTATTCCCGACTACGAGTGTTCATGAGGGATTCGATCAGTCTCAGCCAATCTGATCCAGGCAGTCACAGATCTGAAGTCGAACTTCTT
>CAUZNX010000123.1:0-5259 GCA_963580905.1 Dehalococcoidia bacterium
CCCGGTCTGGCCGGGGCTGAAGCTCGCTGTGGTGGTTGTACCTGAGCCTTCGGCCTCGATGTTTTTTTGGAGCTGATAGGAGGTCGAGGTCGCTACGGTACTGGTCGCGTAGTGGAAAAAGTAGGTTTCGTAGCACTCCAGGTACACTGTGTCGCTAATGCCCCCAGGGGTCCCGATGGAGATAATTCCAGTTCGATCTCACTGGAGGATGGGGCTGAGGGTGAGGGATAGCGTCGCGGTCTCTCCGGGGTCCCATATGTCGGTGTTGTTGGTGTCCGGTGAGATGTCACTGATGGACCAATCGGTCCCATAGTCGAGGTGGGATAACACCTTGGACCCGGATGTGTCTGTGTAATCCACAACCAGGTTCATGTTCGAGAAATCGGACACAGACGTGTGCCCGGTGTTGTCTATCGAGGCAGAAAATGTGTCGCAACCCAGGTCTGCCGCCTCAGCGGTCGATATGGCCAGATGTGTGTCGATTCGATCGCGGCTGATCGGAAGGGCTTCACTCACCCCCGTGCTGTGCTTGTCCCACGTGTCTATAAGCACGTAGAAAGCAAAAGCGCTCACCGTGATTAGTACGACGGAGGTCAGTGCGGCCGCCAGCGTGTCGCTCACTCGGCCTCCATATCGTAGTCGGATCGGGCAGAGCCAGACCGGGGGCACGTCGATCCGGATTGCTCCGGAGGAGCTGCATAGCTGAAATCTGCCCGGTCAAGAGCGGTGCGCTGTCCTGGTTGCCGCGTCGACGCATTTCTATGGTTGAATCGTACTGAAGTGGCGGCCTCGTCCCAAGGGTGAAAGCCCATGGTCCTAGTGCGGGAAACCCCTCGTGCGTCGCTTGTGATTTGGCTACCGCATCCCCATATGGAGTATGGTAGAATTCAAGAATTTACCACTGTGGAGTTCGACATGCCTAATCGTGAAGATATCGCACTGATGGCGCACCTGGTTCGCCGTACCGGGTTTGGCGCAACTCGCTCCGAGCTTGAGACCCTGGTCGAGCAGGGCTACGACGAAACAGTGGAGCAGCTGCTCAGTCCTGAGGATCAGCCACCCGTGGACGAGTACACGCTTTTCCGCTACCACCCCGGCGCTGAGAGAGGCTCGAGCATCAACCACGCCCAGCTGCGGTGGCTCTATGGCATGGTGACCACGCGTCGGCCACTCCAGGAGAAAATGACGCTCTTCTGGCATCATGTATTCGCGACCGGCCAGTCGAAGGTCGAGAGCGGGCGGCAGATGTATGCGCAGATCGAGCTTTTTCGAGAGCAGGGTATGGGCAATTATCGGGAACTGCTGGTCTCTCTGGCCAAGGACCCGGCGATGCTCTATTGGCTCGACAACAATGAGAACCACAAGCGAACGCCCAACGAGAATTGGGGCAGGGAGTTGTTGGAGCTATTCTCTCTTGGTGCAGGAAACTACACCGAGAAGGATGTCTTCGAGTGCGCCAGGGCCTTTACTGGCTGGACGATGACCCCAAAGATTCACTGGCTGCTCTGGGGGCCCCACCTCTGGGATTTCGAGTACAAGCCCGAGGACCACGACAACGACGAAAAGACGTTCCTGGGTCACACGGGCAATTTCAACGGCGAAGACATTATTGACATCATCTTGCAGCAGCCCGCCTGCGCCCGGTTTATCATGCGGCATCTGTACAACTTCTTTGTGGCGGACGAGCCGCAGGTCCCAGCATGGCCGATTGAGGAGCCTCGCGACCTGGAGGCGATCACTGCCCTTGAGGAGGTGTTCGTTAGCTCTGGATACGAGATGCTCCCAACACTCCGGTTCTTGCTAAAGTCCGACTTCTTCAAAGAGGCCATGTACCAAAAAGTGAAGAGCCCTGCGGAGGTGGTGGCAGGGACGCTGAAGTTGACCGGAGACCTGAACGGGCCAGATCCTCGCTGGGGCTGGGTTCCCAACGAGCCAACGTACATGGGCCAGGCACTGCTTGATCCTCCGAGCGTTGAAGGCTGGCACACTGGCAAGGAGTGGATCAATAGCGGCTCGCTGATAAACCGAGTCAACTTCGTGTCGGAAAAAATTAGCAACGTGGAACTGCCCGGAGTGCAGGACATTATCAGACGGGTCGGGTCCACCAATGGTCATGGCATGAGTGCCGATATTCTGGTGGAAGGCTGCCTTGACCAGATGGGTCCGCTGGAAGTGAAGGATCAGACGCGAGCCGAGCTGGTCGCGCAGGTTGAGAGCGGAGGCCCGGTGGCAGCTGTCGACGAAGATTTTCCTCGTAGGGTTGGGGAGGTCTTGTCTCTAATAGCCGGTACCCGCGAATACCAGTTCGGCTAGGCGATTTTTTAATTTGAGGTCAAGGAGCACGTAGCGATGACGACAGCCAAAAAAGACCCGGTTCTGGTGGTTGTGCAGCTCAGTGGGGGTAATGACTACCTGAACACGGTGATTCCGTACCAGGACCCAAACTACTACGACAACAGGAAGACTCTGCACTTCCCCGAAGAGCAGGTCCACAAACTCGACGATCAGCTTGCCTTCAACCCGTCGATGGGACCAATGAAGGAGATTTTTGATCGTGGGGACATGGCTGTGGTCCATGGCGTAGGCTGGGAGCACGCTACCCGTTCCCATTTTCGCGCGATGGATATCTGGCACACCGCAGAGCCGGACAAGGTCGGTACCGAAGGCTGGCTCGGACAGGCGATTAGGGAGCTGGATCCAGAGGGTGCAAACCCGGTTACCGCCGTCAATGTGGGCTATGGCCTGCCGAGGGCCCTTGTGGCCCCCAACGTGTCTGTCGCGTCGGTTGCAGACCTCTCAACCTATGGACTGCTAACGGCCATCGAACAGAAGAATCAGCGTGACCAGATGCTGCAGCGCTTTGCGAGCATGTATGCCCCTGCGATCGGGTCTGGCCCTGTGATGGACTATCTCGGGCAGACCGGATTGGACGCACTAAAGGGGGCGGACATGCTCCGAATGGCGCCCGATGGCTACTCTTCCAGTGTCGAGTATGCCTCGAACCCCCTGGCGGACAAGCTCAAGGATGTTTCGAAAATACTCCTTGCTGGCCTGGGTACCAGGGTCTTCTACACCGAACACGGCGGTTTTGATACCCACGCGGCCCAGGGCCCAAACCATCCCAAGCTGTGGAGCCAGGTATCGAGTGCTGTTGCTGACTTCTGGGATGACCTATACGAGCACGATGCGGCCGACAACGTCATGATGTTCATCTTCTCCGAGTTTGGACGCAGAGTGAAAGAAAATGGCTCTGGTACCGACCACGGAGCGGCCGGTGTTAGCTTCGCGATTGGGCCCCAGGTAGCTGGCGGTATGTACAGCTCCTACCCGGAGACCCGCGCTGAGGCGCTAACGGACGGCGATCTCGCGCCGAACTTGGACTTCCGAGGTCTCTACACGACCGTGCTCGAAGACTGGATGGGCATCGACGCGAGCCCGATTGTGAATGGTCGCTTCGAGAAGCCTGCATTTATTGACAAGGGCTAGTTTTCTGGAGGAAAAGATATGATCACGACCGCTGTGGCGGGCAAGGCATGGCACTTTAGCCATGCACTGGGCCGTCCGACCAATGAGCACAACGGCTCGACCGGCGGGTATCGCTACCCGATCGATCTGGTCATCGCCCCGGACGACATTCTGTTCGTTCTGAGCAGGGGACAGGGCTTCGAAGGAGCTTTGGAGCACGCGGATTTCGGTCGAATAGGCAAGACCACTCTGGACGAGGATCACATCGGTGATTTTGCCCGCCAGGAGTTTATCTGGCCCACAGGCATCGACCTATCGGCCGATGGTCGGATATTTGTTACGGACGAGTTCCGTCATCAGGTGGTGATCTTCCCTTCTGACGTGATTTACCCCTACCCCGATTTCAATCCAAAAGGCGAGCGGATTGGGGAGTGGGGAGAGCGGGGCTCAGCGCCTGGCCAGTTGGAGGCGCCAAGCGGCATCGAGTTCGACTCGAACGACGACGTTTATGTTGTCGATACTGGTAATAATCGCGTGCAGAAGTTCTCCAAGGATGGGGAGTTTCAGAAGAGCTGGGGCACTGCCGGTACCGGGGATGGCGAGTTTGACAAGCCTTGGGGGATTACGATCGATGCCGAAGGCGCGATCTATGTTGCAGACTGGGGCAATGATCGTGTCCAGAAGTTTTCACCAGATGGCGAATATATCATGAGTTTTGGTGGCGGCACGGGTGATGGTGGAGAACTGAACCACCCGGCCAATGTGGCAGTGGACAGTGACGGCGATGTCTATGTGACCGACTGGGGTAACAACCGGGTCCAGATTTACGAGCCAGATGGCAACTCGCTGGCGGCGCTGTATGGTGATGCGGTGGAACTGTCAAAGGCCGGCGCATACATCATCAGGAGAGACCCGGAGACGATCAAGGCATTCCGTCGAGTTAAGGACCTCAACCATATGGGCCTGTTCTCCCGACCGGTTGGAATAGAGGTCGACTCTCAGGATCGGGTAATCGTCACCGATACCTGTGGCAGACTCCAGGTCTACATGAAGGACAATGATTTCTCTGAGCCCGAGCTGAAGTTGCAGTTGGGTGATGGTTAGCGAGAGTCCCGGTTACGTCGCTCTGTGAGCCACTGAGTGGGCACAGTTTGCGACGCCGAGGTTTCGGTCAGCGGTCTTATCCCCGTTGAGATTGAGTCTGCGCATTTCCAAGGACGTAGCGAGATCCTTGGTACTGTGTGCCCAATTGTCAGGCTCTCAGTAACACAGGGCCGACGGTTTTAGTTCAGCCTGATTCTTGGGTCCAGAATACCCAACAGGATGTCGGACATCAGTGTGCCGATTACGGTGAGGGTGCCTAGTAGCAGCACGATTGTCGCCGAAACGAACATGTCCTCCGCCAGCAGGGCCCTCAGCAGCAGTGGTCCCTCGGTCGGCAGGCTCAGTACCACCGACACGATGACACTCCCCGACATCAGCACCGGCAGTAGGTACCCCAGCGTGCTCACCAGCGGGTTCAAAGCCAACCGCACCGGATACTTCAGTACCAGTTTCCACTCCGGCAGGCCTTTGGCTCGCGCCGTAACGACATAGGGCTTGTTCAGCTCGTCCAGCAAATTCGCTCGCATGACTCGTATCAGAGCTGCGGTGCCGGCGGTGCCAACTACGAATGCGGCGATCCACAGATGTGACATCAGGTCCATCAGGCGCCCAAAGCTCCAGGGCGCTTCAATATATTGCGGTGAGAATAGCCCTCCGATGCCGATGTCTGGGAAGTACGTGAAGGTGACC
>CAUZNX010000124.1:0-5243 GCA_963580905.1 Dehalococcoidia bacterium
TCTCCCGGTGACCGGCTTTTCCTACGATCTTCAGCTCGACTCCTGCCCGCATCGGTAAGTTCCTGTATCCCTCGCCGTGGCCTCCTGGTGAACCCTTCCTTCTCCAGATAATAGAATCCCCATTGGTAATTCTTCCGCCATCGAGGCTCCTTGTTACTAGGTAGCAGTTCCAGATCCGATTCAACAAGTTGCCCACCCCACCGCTTTTCTATATGGTCGAGTACGTCTGACCTGTTGGACGGAGTGCCAAGCTCCAATAATGCAACCAGGTCAAGATCTCGCGCACGCTCCAAATTTACCCATCCGTAGGTTCCGCGCCCAAAGAAGGCGCGAGCGGCCACAGCCTCGTGCGTCACAGTGGAAATTGTTGGCGAAGGCGGAGCCGACGAAATATCGTCCTGACCGTCGAGCGAATCAAACGTTCCTCTTTCGATCAAATCGGTTCGAATTGGGAGGAAGAGTTGAACCTGCAATGCTATAATTTTTGCTCATACAACTATGCAACAAAAAAAGATACTTGAAGGGTTGAATGCCAGGCAGCGCGAGGCCGTCGAGACTATCGACGGGCCGTTGCTGATCGTCGCCGGCCCAGGCTCCGGCAAGACACGCGTCATCACACACCGCATCGCTTACCTCGTCAACGTAGTCGGCGTATCCCCGTACCGGATAGCGGCTGTGACGTTCACCAACAAGGCCGCCAAGGAGATGAAGGAGCGGTTGCACGACCTGCTCGGGCCTGCCGTCAAGGACATGACCGCCTCCACGTTCCACGCCTTCTGCGCGATGTTGCTGCGGCGCGAGGGGGAGCAGATCGGGCTCAGCCCGGAGTTTACGATATACGACGACTCCGATCAGCAAGCGCTGTTCAAGCGATGCTTGTCGGAGGTCAACGTTGACCCGAAGCAGTTCCCCATAAGGTCGATACAGTCGGCCATCTCCGGCGCGAAGAGCCAGCTCATCGACGCCGAGCAGTTCGGCAAAGCCAGCGGAAATTACTGGGACGAGATCGTGCACAGGGTGTACGAGAGGTACCAGCTTCTGATGGCGCGAAACTCAGCGGTGGATTTCGACGATCTGCTGTTCAAGGTTCACTTCATGCTGCGCGACCGGCCTGATATCGCTACGAAGTACCAGGAGCGCTACTCCCACCTGATGGTGGACGAATTCCAGGACACGAACGTCGCCCAGTACGCCATTGCCAAACTGATCGGCGAAAGGACTCGCAATGTCTGCGTCGTGGGCGACCCAGACCAGTCGATCTACTCGTGGCGCAACGCCGACATCAGGAACATTCTGAGCTTCCAGAAGGACTTCCCAGAGGCGAAGAGCATAGCCCTGGAAGAGAATTATCGCTCGACCCAGACCATCGTGGACGCCGCGAGGAAGTTGATCTCGTCTAACGAGCAGCGGATCGATAAAGAGCTGTTCACGCAGAACGGCAAGGGCGTGCCGATTGTGACTGTGGAGGGGTACAACGAGCAAGAAGAGGCTCAGTATGTCGTCAAGGAGATGGAGCGGCTCGTAAAGTCGGAGGGCTACGCTCGCGGCGAAGTCGCGGTCATGTACCGCATGAATGCCCAGTCGCGCGCCCTTGAAGAGACTTGCATGCGGTATGGCATTCCCTACCAGCTGGTGGGAAACCTCCGCTTTTATCAGAGGCAGGAGATCAAGGACGTCGCCGCGTACCTGAAGCTCCTGGTGAATCCCGACGACGATGTCAGCCTGGGCCGTGTGGTAAATGTGCCACCACGTGGGATCGGGCAGCGAACGCTGGACGAGCTTATGCGGACCGCACGTGACGCAGGGATTTCCATGTTCTCTGCCATCGATATGTTGTCCAATACTGGTGAGGTGTCTCCGAGCGCTGCTGTGGCTCCCCTGGCCGCGCGGTCTGTCCGAGCCCTGACCAATTTCCGCGAGTTGATCCAAGGGCTAATCGCGGACAGGTCAGAATTGGATCTGGTGGATCTGATCGACCTGGTGTTGGAGCGAACAGGGTACGGGCGGCACGTCCAAGATGAGGCGGAGCGCGGCGAGGAACGGTGGGAGAACATCCAGGAGTTCAAGAGCGGCGCAAGCGCGTTCATCAAGGATTTTGCTGAGGTGGACCGGGACGATACGCTGGCGGCGTTCCTGGAGTCTGTTACGTTGGTGAGCGACACCGACAACATGGAGGACAAGGCCAACGCAGTCACACTGATTACGCTGCACCAGGCCAAGGGGCTGGAGTTCCGGGTGGTGTTCATGGTCGGCATGGAGGACGGCATTCTGCCCCACCGCCGCTCAATGGAAGACGAGGAGCAGATGGAGGAGGAGCGGCGGCTGTGCTATGTGGGCATGACCAGGGCGAAGGAGCGGCTGTATCTGACCAGGGCGTTCCGTCGCGGCTTCCGGGGCGGAATAGAACCGAGTGGTCCCTCACAGTTCCTGGACGACATCCCGGAGGAACTGATGGTGACCCGCTCGGCTACTCGAGTCGGCACAGCGGGTGCGGGCGCATGGCCATCCGGCCCATCTAGTGCTTCGACACCTGGAAAGACCCTACAGAAGGGGCGGACAGGCAATGGGAAGCCTCAGGATGCGCCCCAGGTTGTGCGACGTCGAGCAGGTTCATCTGGTCCACCGAAGCCACAAGCTGCCCCCCTCAAGACCGGAGACAAAATACGGCACCCTAAGTTCGGCGAGGGCATGGTCATGGGCACGAAGTTTTCCGGGACCGACACCGAGGTCACGGTAGCGTTTTCAGATGGCCAAGGGGTAAAGCGGCTGCTGCTCAGCTTCGCCCCGTTAGAAAAGTTGGAATAACCCGACTGCGTCGGGGCTAAGGGGGCTGGGCAGGTGCACCGCAACAAGTGGTGACGCTCTGTGAGGCTGCTGCTCCGACGGATATGATGGCCGACTGCGTCGGGGCCAATTGGGGTCGGGCAAGTGCACCCCAATTCACCAAATCAATAGGGCTTTTAGAGCGGACATTTATGTTTTCGCCTGGAGACACCCGTACGTGGTGGTGCTTGAATGACTAATCGGCTCGACGGGGCACAGCGTCTATTGCTGGCCGACGTCCTGGGCGACTCGCCTGAGACTGTAATTCCCGTGCACTTGCTCAGACAGGGGCTGTGCCATGCCTGGATTTCAGGGAATCTTGAGAGGCCTGTCGGGGCGGTGGTTCAGTCGACGTCACTGATGGAAAATCCGTGGGCTTTTGGCGAGGCTGAGGTCATCTGGCGACTTCTCAAATATGCCACGGGCTGGTGGACGGCCAACGTGACAGCCACGTTGGCACCATCGCTGGGGGCTGTGCTAGAGCGTGAGACGAAGGGACGTGCGCACCTTTACGACGATGTGTATCACACACTGACTAGGGCGGGGTCGAGCTTCCGGTCTTCGGAGGTGCGGAGGCTGTTGATAGATGACGAGCCCCTCATTGCGAAGTACATGGGAACGCCTACGTGGACCTATTCAGAGGGATTCGAGCCGATGGCTGCGGGCGCGGTAGTCGATGGCCGATTGGTGGGGCTGGCTCATGTCAGCGCGGTGACAGAGGGTCTTGCGGACATAGGCGTCTCTACGCTGGAGCCGTGGCGTGGGCGCGGTTTCGCGACCGCCGCCACGTCTATTGTGGCGAAGGTGGTGCGGGATAGCGGGCGCACGCCGGTGTGGAGCGCCGGAGAGGGCAACGCGGCCTCGTTGCGGGTTTTGGCCAAGGTTGGGTTCAAGGAGGTCTCAAGACGGACCTACGTCAGTCTTGCAGACGACTAACGGACGGATGCTACTGCTTCTCGTCTGGCCAGAGATCTAGCTGGTGGAATGAGTTCGAAATGCTCCGACCGCCCTCGTACAGAATCTGTCTTACCATGGAGAGCATTTCCCAGATGATGAACGGCTTGTTCAGTAGCGGGGTTTCTTGTGACAGAAGCTCCTCGCCCGTGTAGCCTGACATTAGCATTACGGGGGTACAGGGGCACCGCTCCTTCACCTGTTCGGTCAATTCCTTGCCACACATCCTGGGCATGACCATGTCTGTCAAGACCATCTGTATTTCGCCCTCGTAGACCTCGGCGGCGCGCAGAGCCTCTTCGCCATTGGACGCCTCCACGAGCTATACTTTACCCATACCCCCTGGGGGGGGGGGGTGGGGGTCTAATTTTGGCCCTCCCCTATTCCGACGACCATGGAGGAACTGCATGGCGACCGCAGCACACCACGAACACGAGACCCTGTCCGCAGCCAAGACTGACGCGCTAAAGCGTCTGAGCTACATCGACGGCCATCTGGCCGGCGTGCGCCGCATGGTTGAGGAGGACAAGTACTGCGTGGACATTTTGAAGCAGACGTTTGCGATCAAGCGCGCTATCCAAAAGCTGGAGTCGGTCCTGCTGGAGGGGCACCTGCACTCGTGTGTCATCGACGGCGTCAAGAAAGGACGTGAGGACGAGGTGCTGGGCGAGCTTCTGGAGCTATATTCGTTGTCGGACAAGAGGTAATTGAGATGGTTGCTCAGGCCGAGACAAAGTTGGAGATCGCTGTCAAAGGCATGACCTGCGCGGCGTGTGTGGGCCATGTGTCCAACGCGCTTAAGGACGTGCCGGGCGTGGAGTCGGTTACAACCAATCTTGCCACGGAGAAGGCCACCATAATGCTGTCCGGCGACAGCGATGTGTCGATGGAGACGCTCGCCGAGGCGCTGGAAGACGCTGGCTACGGTGTGGCCTACGAGCGTGTGACGATGAACATTGGCGGCATGACCTACGCGTCTTGTGTGGCCCACGTCTCCAAGGCCCTTGAGGGTGTGGCGGGCGTGGAGTCCGCTACCACAAACCTGGCCACGGAGCGAGCGACGGTCGAATTCGTCGCCGGAGCCGTTACGACCGTCGATCTGCGGCACGCAGTCGAAGACGCGGGATATTCGTTCGAGGGGCTAGCCGGGGACGAGATGCGCGATACGGCCTCGCCGCGAGAGCAGGCTACGCTGCGGCGCAAGTTCGTCGTAAGTCTGGGAGTGGCGGCGACCATTATGGCGTTGACAGCCATCGAACGCACCACAGATTTCCTGCCGTTCCGGCTCGATTTCCTGTTGCTTGTTCTGGCCACTCCGGTTCAGGTCTGGGCAGGCCGACAGTTCTACACGAGCGCCTGGGGCGCACTGAAACACCGAACGAGCAACATGAACACGCTGATCGCGGCGGGCACGTCGGTGGCCTTCCTGTACAGCACGTTCGTTACTTTTTTTGGAAGGACTTCGT
>CAUZNX010000125.1:0-5224 GCA_963580905.1 Dehalococcoidia bacterium
CTCGCAGCCTGCTCAGAATCCGGCGTGAACAGGCTCGTCTACCTCAGCAGCACCAGCGTGTATGGTGCGCACGCCGACAATCCGGCGCTTCTTGCGGAAGATTCTCCGACGCGGCCCGCTCCGGGATTTCAATACAGCGTGGACAAAATGGGAGCCGAGGCACTGATCCGAGAGTTCGCCGCGTCCGCCGGTTCGCAGGCCCTGGTTCTGCGCTGCTGCCCTGTGATTGGACCACGGGCGGACAACTTCATCGCCCGGGCGTTTTTAAAGCCGATCCTCGTGGCGGTTCGCGGTTCTGACCCTCCGATGCAGTTTATACACGAGGACGACCTGGTCTCGTGTCTGGTCCGGTGTACCCTCGATACAGTTGCCGGGGTATTCAATGTTGCGGGCGAAGGCGCTATCCGTTGGAGCGAGATGGCCGCCACGCTGGGACGCAGATTGGTTGCGCTTCCGGCCGTGCTGCTTTACCCGGCAACCCAGGCCTCGTGGGCTCTGCACCTTCAGTCCGACTCCCCCGCCAGCGGACTGGATTTCATTCGCTATCCATGGAACGTCGACACCTCAAAAATAGAGACCGAGCTCGCCTATCAGACTCGCTATACTTCTCGCCAGGCGTGGGAGGCGTATGCGAATGGGCGGCGCAAGATTAAACAGGGGGCGGCAGTAGGATGATACCGGTAGTGGTCGATATGGATCCGGGTACCGACGATGCGCTGGCACTGATGATGCTGCTGAACTCTCAGACGGTAGAGGTGGTCGGCATCACGACGGTGGGTGGCAACGCACAGTTGGCTGACACTACACGGAACGCACTGAGACTACTCGAATACATGGGTCGCCCTGACATACGCGTAGCGCGCGGAGCGGCACGCACTGCACTACGCGCATTCCACTACGCATATGATGTCCACGGCGCGCGCGGTCTGGGCATTCCCCTGCCCTCCCCAACGATTGAGCCTGTCAAGAGCCGCGCCCCGGCTTTCATATCCCACATGGCCAAGAAGTACCAGGGCGAGCTGACCATTATCGCGCTGGGGCCGCTTACCAACATTGCCAGGGCGCTCCGAAAGGAGCCTCAGATCGTGGAGTGGACGAGGGAGTTGGTTGTTATGGGGGGCGCAGTGGGCGTCGCAGGAAACATTACGCCCTACGCCGAGTTCAACACATTCAACGATCCCGAAGCCGCCCAAACTGTACTCGCGTCCGGCTTCACCACTTCGCTTGTCGGCCTGGACGTTACCTCTCGCGTGTCCTTCGAACGCACCGACGCTCCCTGGTTTTCAGGAGAGGCGGTGGCGGCGATGTTATCCAAGCGGATTGTGCGCACCTGGTTTGATGAGCATCGGACAAGCGCCCGCTACCACCTGCACGATCCTCTCGCAGTCGTAGCGGCATTGGATCCGAACCTGTTTTCCTGGCGTCGTGCGTCGATCGACGTGGAGACGCAAGACGCTGCCCGCCTGGGCATGACAACCGCAACCTATGGGTCCGGGCCCGTCCGTGTCGCCGTCGCAGTCCAAGCGGAGGACACGAAAGCGGCTGTAACGGACATGTTGTCACGCCCTGGGGACCGCGCAGCCGACGCGTGACGCATGGCACAAACCCTTTACATGCCAGCTAGCGTGTAATCGTTGACGTCACCGCGGATACCGCGCTACAATATTTCTTGACCTATTTCATCAACAAACGCTCGCGTCCCGGAGATTACCACCAGTGGCCACGCCAAACGTAATTTCACGAACCACGTCTGACCTTGACTCAGATTACAAGTACGGATTTGTCACTGACATAGACGCAGACCAAGCGCCCAAGGGCTTGAACGAGGACATCGTCCGGCTGATTTCGGCCAAAAAGGACGAGCCGGAGTTCATGCTGGAGTGGCGGCTCAAGGCTTTCCGGCACTGGCAGACGCTCGACCATGAGGGGCCGCAGTGGGCCAAGGTCGATTTTCCGGCGATCGATTACCAGGACATCCGCTACTACTCGTCTCCATTTACCGACAAGCCAAAGCCAGAGAGTCTTGATGAGGTCGACCCCGAGTTGATCGAGGCCTTCGGCAAGCTAGGCATCCCCATCGAGGAGCAGAAGCGGATGACCGGCGTGGCCGTGGACGCCATTTTCGACTCCAGCTCGGTCGCGACGACCTACAAGAAGTCGCTGGAAGAGGCCGGGGTTATCTTTTGCTCTGTTAGCGAGGCCGTTCGGACTCACCCGGAGCTGATCAAGAAGTACCTGGGCTCCATCGTCCCTTACAGCGACAACTTCTATGCCACGCTCAACTCGGCAGTATTCAGCGACGGCTCGTTCGTGTACGTGCCGCCGGGCGTTCGATGCCCAATGGAGCTGATGACCTACTTCCGTATCAACTCGGAGGACACCGGTCAGTTCGAGCGAACCCTGATAATCGCCGACAAGGGCTCATACGTGAGCTACCTTGAAGGGTGCACCGCGCCGATGCGTAAGACGCACCAACTCCACGCCGCCGTCGTCGAACTTGTGGCGCTGGACGACGCCGAGATCAAATACTCCACCCTCCAGAACTGGTATCCGGGCGACAAGGATGGCAACGGGGGCGTCTATAACTTCGTGACCAAGCGCGGTAAGGCGCTTGGAAAGAACTCCAAGATTTCGTGGACTCAGGTTGAGACCGGCTCGGCCATCACATGGAAGTACCCAAGCGTGATTTTGCAGGGTGACAATTCGACCGGTGAATTCTACTCGGTGGCGCTGGTGAACAATCATCAGCAGGCCGACACTGGCACGAAGATGACCCACATCGGCAAGAACACAAAGAGCACGATCGTCGCCAAGGGCATCTCTGCCGGACAGGGCGAGAGCACTTACCGGGGCCTGGTGCAGATCATGCCCACAGCCGAGGGCGCGACCAATTTCACCCAGTGCGACTCGCTGCTGGTTGGGGACAAGTGCGGCGCACACACGGTTCCGTATATCGATGTCCGGAACCCCACGGCGAGGATGGAGCATGAGGCGTCGACCTCGAAGGTGAGCGACGACCAGCTTTTCTACGCAATGCAGCGGGGCATCTCCGAAGAGGAAGCCCATTACATGATCATCAACGGCTTTTGCCGGGGCATCTTCCAGGAGCTGCCATTTGAGTTCGCGATGGAGGCACAGCAGCTGCTTCGAGTCAGTCTTGAAGGAGCGGTGGGCTAGGTACAAGCTGATCGAAGACGCACTCACCTAAATCCTTTCCCTCCAAGGGAGAGGAGGTAATTCAGACAGGAGTTTTGGCACTAGGATGCTAGAGATTCGAGACCTTCATGTATCGGTGGCTGGAACGGAAATACTGCGTGGCATCGACCTAACGGTGCCCACGGGCGAGGTCCACGCCATAATGGGCCCGAACGGTAGCGGTAAGAGCACTCTGGCATCTACCCTCGCGGGCAAGCAAGAGTATGAAGTCACGCAAGGAGAGGTGCTGTTCCAGGGAGAGGACCTGTTGGGACTTCTGCCGGACAAGCGGGCCCTGGCCGGACTATTTCTTGCGTTCCAATACCCCCCGGAGCTTCCGGGTGTGCGCAACCGCCACTTCATCAAGGCCGCCCTTGATGCACTGCTTGAGCACCGCGGCGAGGAAGCGCTCAACGCCAGGCAGTTCGACAAGATCTACCGGGCAGCAACGAAAGACATTGGCATGGACACGGAGCTAACGAAGCGGTCCGTGAATGAGGGCTTCTCCGGCGGGGAGAAGAAGCGCAACGAGATGCTTCAAATGGCGATACTCGACCCGGCGCTCGCGATCCTGGACGAGACGGACTCGGGCCTGGACATCGATGCGCTGCGGCTCATATCCGAGGGCATCAACCGGCGCAGGAGCCCCAAGAACGCAACGCTCCTGGTGACCCACTACCAGCGAATCCTGGGATACATCGTCCCCGACAAGGTTCACGTACTGATCGACGGCCGAATTGTTCGCTCCGGTGGCCGTGAACTGGCTGAGGAGTTGGAGGAGCGCGGCTACGACTGGTTGCGAGAGCCCGCCTCAGAGATTCCGACGGCCTAAAGATGACACAAGCCATCTACGACAAGTATGTATCGGACCACGCAACGTTCGAAGCAAGCCCAGGGGTCAATGGCCCCGCATGGCTCGGCGAGCTTCGCGCGACTGGCCTCGCCGCATTCAAGCAGGCCGGATTCCCCACCGGCACCCGTGGTAACGAGCAGTGGAAGTATACGAACGTCGGCCCCATCGGAAGGGCCACCTTCGACCTGCCTTCCGCGCAGGCGGCAGAAGCTGTGAGTCTTGCCCATGTAAAGGCCGTCTCCCCCTGGGACGACAGCTGGTCCCGGCTAGTATTCGTGGATGGGCTTTACTCGGAGGCGCTTTCCGCCACCCCAGCCGATGGTATAGCGCAGGTTACTAGCCTTTCCGAAGTGCTGTCGGTGGACGGAGTCCAGGTCGAACAACACTTCGGAAAGTATGTAAGCGTGGATGAAGACGGGTTCACGGCGGTCAACACGGCATTTGCAAGCGACGGCGCCTTTGTGCAGATACCGGATGATTCAGAAGCTACCGCACCGGTCCATCTGGTGTTTTTGTCAACGGGCGGGCCGACGGCCACTGTGTCCCATCCCCGGGTGCTCGTCCTGGTCGGACGGAACAGCAGGCTCACACTGGTTGAAAGCTATGTGAGTCTGTCGGATGGGCCGTACTTTACCAATGCGGTCGCCGAGATTGTCGGCGCTGAGGGCTCCGAGATCGAACATTACCGGTATCTGGCTGAGAGCGACGAGGCGTTCCACATCGGCAGGACCAGTGTTGCGCTGCAACGGGACGCCAGCTTCCTATCCACTTCGCTTTCAAAAGGGGCCCGCATCGCACGAAATGGACTTAGCGTGCTTCTGGACGGTCCTGGCAGTTCCTGTGTCCTGAAGGGGCTGTACACTACTGCCGGCTCACAGCACATCGACAACCACATAGATGTTGACCACAAGACGCCTCACGGTTCCAGCGACCAGCTCTTCAAGGGTATCCTCGACGGGTCGTCGCGGGCGGTATTTTCTGGGCGAGTCCTGGTGAGAAAAGATGCCCAGAAGACGTATGCGACTCAGTCAGACAAGAACCTGTTACTCTCTGAGGGCGCGAGGATCAACACAAAGCCGAGCCTAGAAATATATGCAGACGATGTCCAGTGCGCCCACGGGGCGACCGCCGGTGCAATCGCCGACGAGGCGTTCTTTTACATGGCGAGCCGGGGAC
>CAUZNX010000126.1:0-5187 GCA_963580905.1 Dehalococcoidia bacterium
GCCCTACGAGAGGATCAACTATGTTGTGCAGACATCGGGTACCTACCACGTTATAGTCTCTCGTTTCGACGGTGCAGCACCTTCATGGTTGCAAATCAAGTCGTTTAGCGGACAAAAGCTCGAATACGCCACCGCTGCGCGCAGCATAAACACGGCCGGCGAGAGCTTCAACGCCGGTTTGCTCGCAGTTGGAGCGACGCCGTGGTTTAACGACGACGCCATTGAGACATTCAGTAGCCAAGGCCCCACGATTGACGGCAGGACGAAACCGGATATCGTCGGCGTCGACCAGGGGAATTCATCCACATATGGACCGAGTGGATTTGCAGGTACGAGCCAGGCGTCTCCCCACGTCGCGGGGCTGGCCGCACTGGTCAAGCAGAATTTCCCATCCTCCACCCCCGCGCAGACCGCAACCTACCTCAAGGCCAACGCACTCGCACGTGGCACAGCCCCCAATAACACATGGGGCTTCGGCCTGGCCCATCTGCCCGCCATTGAACCTGGAGCGCCCACTGGTGTCGCGGCGACCCCCGACGATGGGCAAGCCTCGGTGACGTGGAACGCCCCGGCGGATGGCGGTAGTGCAATCACGGGGTTTACGGTCACCGCGAGCCCTGGAGGAAACATCGCAGCCGTCAACGGCTCCACCCTGAGCGCAGTGGTGACTGGTCTCGCCAACGGAACGGGACACACCTTCACGGTGACCGCCACCAACGCTATTGGGACGGGAGAGGCCTCCTCGCCCTCTTCAACGGTCACGCCCTCGGGGCCGCCTGATGCGCCTACCGGCGTCGCCGCCGTGGCGGGCGATGGACTGGCGGCGGTAAGCTGGACAGCGTCGTCCTTCGACGGTGGCAGCCCCATCATTTCGTACAACGTGACCTCGACACCTGGCGGCTTGACGGCCACGGTCGGTGGCTCGACCTTAAGCGCCGTCGTGACTGGCCTGTCTAACGGTACGTCATATGTTTTCAACGTTAGCGCCAGCAATGCCGTGGGATCCAGTGGTGCCTCCGTATCCTCGACCACAACCACGCCGATAGGGCCACCCCTGGCTCCCTTCAACGTAACCGCTGTACCGGGCAACACCGAAGCTGCGGTGAGTTGGTCCGCGCCGTCCGATGGTGGCAATCCAATTACCCTGTACAACATCGTCTCGGACCCAGAGGGTCTGTCGGTGGCTGTCAACGGCACAGAGCGCACAGGTCTCGTCACGGACCTGACCAATGGCACGGCATACACATTTACGGTGACCGCCCTCAATGCCCTGGGATCCAGTCCTCCCTCAACTGCCTCCTCAAGCGTAGTCCCGAGGCGCTTGCCAGACGCGCCGAACAACGTACGGGCCATAGCCGGCGACGAATCTGCAACCATGTCTTGGAATGCGCCCGATGATGGCGGTAGCCCGATTCTTCAGTACAACGTCAGCTCTACGCCAGACGCGCTTGGAGTCACAGTGGACGGCTCTACCCTCAGCGCGACGGTCACAGGACTGACCAATTTTGTCGGATACACGTTCACGGTGACCGCCGTCAATGTTGTCGGGTCTGGGCTGCCTTCGGCTCCGTCAAACGAAGTCACCCCGCCCAACGACCCGCCGGAGGTTACTGCGAGCGCCAACACGTCTGGAGACGAGGGCGCATTGCTCTCGCTGCAACTTGCGTCGTTTACCGATAGTGACGTGGCGGATACCCACACGGCGTCCGTTGATTGGGGCGACGGTACAACGTCGACAGCAGCGGTAACGGAGTCTGGGGGCTCGGGCACAGTCTCTGCATCACATACCTACGACAACAACGGCACCAACATCGTGGCTGTCACAGTTACGGATAGCTTCGGAAGTACACAGACAGTCAAATTAACCCTGACCGTGAACAACCTCGCGCCAACGGTTTTTGCCGGGAGCGCCCTGAGCACTGCGGGTTCCTCAATCACATTCCCAAACATTCACTTCACCGACCCCGGAATCCAGGATACCCACTCGGCGGCTATCGACTGGGGGGATGGCGCGACTTCGGCCGCATTCGTCATCGCCTCTCGCCGGTTCGTGAGGGGGAGCCACACGTATTCGACCACCGGTCAGTTCACCGTCACGCTAACCGTGACCGACGACGACGGCGACTCCGGCTCCGACACCCTGACCATCGACGTGACTTCCGCACCAGTAGCTGTGAGCATCCCCAGCCTGTCTACGTGGGGGCTGGTGGCGATGGCTATGGCTCTCGTCGCAATGTTTGCAGTGCGCCGGAGGTCCTTCGACAGGCTCAGGGCGAATGGGAGATAGCAGGCTCATCACTGGCGGGACGTAGATCTCCCGGTGAGCGGTCCTCGTCCTCCGCTCATTGCGATTCTGTCAAACCGTCTGCCCCGCCGGGCACGTGCACGAATTGGCCTACTCGTCGCCACAGGTCTACTCCCTGCAGCTTTAGCGTCACCACGTCACCAGGGACCACGTCCTGGGGTATCTCAGACCTGATGCGTGACGGGTACTCTGATAGATCGAGCATCGCCAGGCGTCTTGGCTGATTGTCGAGCACCGTCGCCTCGAACAGGCTGTCCATGCGTGACTGCTGCAGGTACTTCAGGAACCAGTAGCGCTTGCGAGCCCCCTCCGCCTGGGCTAGTTCCCGCAACTGCAACGCAGCCCTGGCCGACACCGACCCCACAGCTTCGGCATCGTAGATGGGCTCGCCCCCAGCGAGGAACGAGCTGATCTGACGCTGCACCACCAGGTCCGGGTATCTTCTGAGCGGCGATGTGGCCTGCAGGTACGCAGCCACGCCCAGTCCGGAATGGGCTCGTGCCACTGTGTCGACCTGAGCAGGGAAGAAGCATCGCGTTAGCAAGAATCTATGTAAGACCTCGTTCATGCCCTCCGGCAGTTCGGGCGAGGTCAACCCAACGCGCCCAAGGTCCGGCGGCTCCTGCGACCGAAAAATGGCCGGTAGCTCGTTATCCCGGCAGTACTCCCCCAGGAGCGAGTTGCACAGCACCATCATCTCCGTAACCAATCGTCTGGAAGGCGAGGACCGCTCAAGCACCCTGACGGCAACCTCGCCCGTGTCCGAGACGGCGACCACCATCTCAGGCTGCTCGATATTGATGGCTCCGGCTGCCTCTCGGCGGGCCCTGATCGTGTCCCCGGCGCGTTGGAGCTGCGCCAGGGCAGACGCCCACCGACCGTCGTCGCCCTCCATGGCCCGATCAGCCTCCTCATAGGTGAGCGCCTCAGTGGACCTGACCACCGACGGCACGACCTCCAGGTCGGATGTCTCACCCGAGGCGTCCACAGTTACGAACATGCTCAGGGCGCACCGCGACTGCTCCGGGTCCATGCTACCGACGCCCTTGGCGACACCCACCGGCAACATGTCGACTTTGCCATCAGGAACGTACAGGGTCGCCATCCTGCGGTCGGCCTCAATGTCGATTGCGCCACCGATCGGAATCAGCGTGCCTGCGTCAGCGATGTGCACACCGATCCGCGTACCGCCGTCCACAAGCTCCACGGACAGCGCGTCGTCACGGTCCTCGGTGCCCGCGTCGTCGATGGTAAAAATCAAAAGGCCAGTCAGATCTCGCCGACCCGCTTGGGCGATGTGATACCCCAGGTCGATGGCAGCGACCTCGGCAACCGCGTCCTCGGTGAATTCCCCGCGCACACCGATCCTATGCAGCTCCAGCGGCTCGTCGATGGAGAAGACGCCGGCCCCGGCTAGGATGTCGAAACAGTAGCGTTCCAGGTCTCGCGTGCCCGGCGCGGCCAACTCCAGGAGCGCCCTCGCCGTAGGGCTGCGAGGATACTCCTCGCCCTTTATCACAAAGTCCTTGAGGACACGCAGCAGTCCGTCCTGGTGAGGTGTGAGGGGCGCAGGGAGCGTCCCTGCCGCGAGTCCTAATACAAGTTCCTCGGCTTCACGGACTTTGTCGGCCTCGCGTTGCCTCCGCGCCAGCAGTTCATCCAGCTCCTCACGCGACCTGGACGTGTAACCATCGGGACCGCGCACGAACCTATCGGAATCCAGGTCGAGCCCCAGAGCGAGCGCCATCAGCGCGGTCGGGTCAGGGGGTGATGTCCAGTACAGATCCGCCAGGTCATTGAGGGACAGAGCCTCGCCATCGTCGGCGACGACCTCCCACACCTCGGCGAGGTCGATCTTCGTCGACTGCTCCAGGGCGCCCGCGCGAAACTCCTCGAACTGCACCTGATCGGGCAGCAGCACACCCGTTGCCATTACGATGCGGTTGTGCGGGATACGCGCTTGCTTGTTGCGCCCCAATGCAACAGAAACCCGAGACGCGGTCTCGTCGTGGTAGCGCACGACTGTAGCGCCCTTTCCCAGCAGTGCGACCAGGACCTCTCCTTGCTTCATGGCCTGCCCAGCCGGTGGATACCTCAGGCGAGGTCCGCCAGGCGGGGCATCACCTCCTGCTTCAGAAGGGTCATAGAGCGCAGCCACACATCGCGAGGCTCCCACTCGTGGCCCATGGCAAGGAGCACGCCAAAGCCGCCCACGTCCTCGTGGAGCCGCCGAAGCTTCTCAGCAACGTCGTCCGGGCTTCCGACAATGAAGATGTTATCCACCAGGTACTCGGCGGTAACATCGGAGTCCGGCATGTTCACGTCTGTCTTCATGAGGTCGAGCATCTTCATCAGCGGCAGACTCTTGAGGAAGTAATCCTCAAAGTCCCGCGTGATCGTGCCCTCCAGGGCCTCCTTGCGAGCAATCTCCGTGGTCTCAGCCACATAGATCTCGCGCGCGACCCGCCAGAGACCTCGATCCGCCGTGCGTCCGACACTTTGCGCCCCCGCTTCGACGGAGTCCCAGTGGGACTTGACGATGCGCGACGGCACGAGGTTGATGCTCATGGGCATCCATCCACGCTGGCCGGCGAGGGTCAGGGTGTCGGACTTCTCCGAGACGCCCGCAACGCCAATTGGAGGGTGGGGCTGCTGATATGGCTTGACGTGATACCGCAGCCCAATCTCGTCCACCGGCTCCGGAATCGTGAATCGCCAGTGCTTGTGCTCGTAAAGGCCCGGCTTCGGGTCCTCCCACATCTGCAGCACCAGGTCGATGGCGTCCTTGGTCATGGAGCGCTGCTCGCCCGTCTTTGGGTCGAATCCGAATACCTCGGAGTCTCCCGGGAACCCACCCGAGCCTACTCCCCAGTTGAAGCGGC
>CAUZNX010000127.1:0-5181 GCA_963580905.1 Dehalococcoidia bacterium
CCGACTACGAACCGATCACTACTGCTTGTCATGGATAATGCGCTCCTCTTGGTTTAGGTGCCCAGAGTCTTTCCTAGATATTTGGACGGAGACGGTGCCACTCAGTGGCCTGCTCGTACGCATGGGCTACGCGTAGCAGCGTCGACTCCTGCATGTGGCTCGCCGTGAACTGAAGGCCGACAGGGAGCCCGTCTACCATCCCGCCCTGCACAGATATGGCGGGGACCCCGGCGATGTTCGCCGGCTGAGTGAATATGTCGTTGAGATACATGGACATGGGATCCTCGGTCTTCACTCCCAGCTTGAAGGCTACCGAGGGCGACGTCGGGGTGACCAGCACATCGAACTTCTGGAAAGCCTCGTCGAACTCCTGGCGTATGAGGGTACGCACGCGCTGGGCCTTGAGATAGTACGCGTCGTAGTATCCGGCGGACAACGCGTACGTCCCAAGCATGATGCGACGCTTGACCTCGGGGCCGAAGCCTTCCTGGCGAGTTTTTTCCAGGGCATCCCACATGCTGCTGGCGTCCTTGGCGGAATAGCCATACTTGACCCCATCGTAGCGAGCCAGGTTCGCCGATGCCTCGGAGGGCGCGATGATGTAGTAGACCGCCAGCGCCTGAGGGGTATGAGGCAGCGAGGTCTCCTCGACGATGGCGCCAAGGTCGCCCAGCACCCGAATCGCATCGCGTACGGCTGACTCGACACCGGGTTCCATGCCGTCCACAAAGTACTCGCGGGGCACGCCAATGCGCAGCCCGCGAATGTCCTTGCCAAGCGCCTGGGTGTAGTCGGGAGGCGTGTAGTCGATTGAGGTGGAGTCTCGCCGATCGTACCCTGCGATGGTGTTCATGACGATCGCAGCGTCGGTAACGTCCCGGGTGATAGGCCCGATCTGGTCAAGAGAGCTGGCGAATGCAATGAGCCCGTACCTGCTTACCAGGCCGTATGTCGGCTTCAGGCCGACCACTCCGCAAAATCCGGCTGGCTGCCGTATGCTGCCGCCGGTATCCGAGCCAAGGGAGTAAACAGCCTCCCCGGCAGATACCGCCGCAGCCGGGCCGCCGCTGCTTCCGCCAGGCGCACGGTCCAGATCCCACGGGTTGTGTGTCGCATGAAATGCCGAGTTCTCGGTGGACGAGCCCATGGCGAACTCGTCCAGGTTGCCCTTCCCGACCATCACCGCGCCCTCGCCATACAGCCGCCGGGCGACCGTCGCGTCGTAGGTCGGCACGAAGTTCTCCAGCATGCGTGACGAGCAGGTGGTGACGACGCCTCGCGTGGACATGTTGTCCTTGAGGGACATGGGGATGCCAGTCAGCGGCCGGGCGTCGCCAGCCTTGATACGACGATCCGCAGCCTCGGCCTGCTCCATGGCCAGCGTCTCCGTCACAGTAACGAAGGCCTTCGTCCGCTCCTCTACAGCCGCGATGCGATCCAGCACGGCCCTGGTGAGCTCAGTTGAGGTGGTGTCCCCCTGAGCGAGGAGGTCGCCTGCCTGTCCGATTGTGAGGTCAGATAGTTCCAAAGCCGTCTACTCCAGAACCGCGCGAACACGGATGAACCCGTCCTCGCTGCGCGGTGCGTTGGCCAGAATTTCGTCCCTGGGAGTGGAGGCGTCGGCGATATCCTCGCGCATAACGGTCTCCAGGCCAGCCGAGTGGCCGGTGGGCTCGGCTCCAGTCGTGTCGACCTGTTGGAGCGTGTCGAAGTGGCCGAGTATGTCGGACAGTTCGCCACGCATGCGCTCAACCTCGTCATCGGTCATCGCGACCCTAGCAAGAGCGGCGATGTGCCGTACCTCGTCGGAAGTCAGTCTCAATGCAAATACCTCCTAGGTGCGGCCTGAAGTGTAGCAAGGCGCGAGTGGGCCTTCAAGACAAAAGCAGGCCTTCGAGCGCCAGTATCAGTTGTACCTGTTCATCGCCGTGTCGACGCCCTCCGACAGGAAGCAGGCGATCACTTCGACCGCGGTCTCCACGGCGGCGTTTACCAGGCTCTGGTCTTCGGCGTTGGCCCTGCCAAGCACGTGCTCGATCTGATCGTCCCCAGCACCAGGGCGCCCAACGCCAACCCGCAGCCTGGCGAATCCCTGTGTCCCCAGGGCGCCTATGATCGATTTGATCCCGTTGTGACCACCTGCCCCACCGTCGGGTCTCAGCCGGATTTTTCCGGCGGGCAAGTCCATGTCATCGTAGACAACGATCAGGTCAGAGGCGGTCGTCCGGTAGCGCGTCATGAGCGAGGTCACGGCTTTGCCACTCTCATTGACGTAGGTGCGGGGTTTTGCCAGGACTACGTCCTCGGCACCTATACGGCCCTCGCCGGTCAGCACCAGCCGATGGCGACCGCCGACCTTGATGGAGTACTCTTCCCCCATGCGGTCCACGCACCAGAAGCCGACGTTGTGACGCGTCTTCTCATATTGATCGCCTGGATTTCCCAGGCCCACGACGAGCCCCCGTCGTCTCTGGGAACGGCGTGAGCCCATTAATGAATCTATAACCGGCCAGCGAATTTTATTCATGTCTCATTTCGAGTTGTCCGGGGCGCGCACGCTGCGCATCGCCCTGCCCAGTATGATACAACGCCGGGGAGCGCGAGGCCTCCGGGTCGAGTACGATGCAAAGCCAGCGGAGAGGCAGTAGACTCGCCACCCTATGTAGAAGGAGCACCATAAATGCCGGAAATGGGACGGAGACTGGTCCAGATCGGCGGAGACAAGGTCGAGATTGAGACTTTTGATATTCCGGAGCCTGGCCCCGGAGAGGTGCTCGTTCGTATTCATCGCTCGCAGATCAGCGCGGGTAGCGAGCGCACCGGATTCGGCCCAGATGTCGATCAAGATCGCCGACGATACCTGGGTTACTCCACGGTCGGCCATGTCCAGGCCATTGGTGATGGTGTCGAAGGGTTTGCAGTCGATGATCGTGTGATGGCCTGGGGGCCCCACGGATCTCATTGGCTGGCCAAGCCGGACCCTGAGCTGGGCCACCTGAGAAATATCCAGCGCATCGAGTTCGATCTGACCTACGAGCAGGCGGCTTTCGCCAGGCTCGGCGACGTGGCTCTTCACGGTGTGCGCAGGGCGGAGCTCCAGATCGACGAGTCGGTCGCGGTGTTCGGCCAGGGCGTTGTCGGCCAGCTCGTGACGGCCTTTTGCCGCATATCCGGGGCATATCCCGTCATCGGCGTGGACCTCGATACCGCCAGACTCGATATGGCCACGACTAGCGGCGCAACCCACACGGTGAATGCGTCGGATGGTGCAACGGTCGAGTCGATACGCGCCATTGCCGAGGGCGGGGTACACAGCGCATTTCATGTTGCGCGTGATCCACGAGTGCTCATCGACTGCATGGAGGCGGCTGCAGTCCACGGCAAGGTGATGCTGGTTGGCAGCCCTCCAGGCAAGGTCGATCTTGGCCTGCAGGTGGACCTGCTGCGACGCGAGCTCGACATTCGCGGCACATACGCACTCGACCTGAGCAGGCCGCACAAGTACTGGCAGTGGACTCAGCAAGGGGATCGGTCAGCGATCCTACGGTTGATCGCGTCTGGCGAGCTGAAGGTCGACCATCTGATCAGCCATGTGGCGAAACCCGAGGACGCCGAGGAGATCTACCGGATGATCGCCTCCGGGACGAGCGGGTGGATGAGCGTGTTTTTCGACTGGGAGTAGTGGCAGGACGAAGACTAGGGTTGGCTGACGAGGGAGCGCAGGAATTCCAATACCTCTTCGTCCAGTACGTTCGACAGGGATGAGAGGTTGCCCAGCTGGATCAGGTCCATCAGCTTATCCAGGTGCTCTTTACTGGGATTTGCCAGGACTTGGCGGACGAGATTGGAGCTAAGCCTACGATTGTATTCGCGCATGGCCGCCTCGGTGCCACCGACGACAGCGGTCACCGATTGTTGCTGGGGGGTCTCGTCCAGGGGCAGCATGCAGTGGTCGCAGTAGGGAGCCTGATCCAATGACACGCCGTCCTCCGCGTGAGGGCACGCCCTCAACGCGGCCGCGGCCACGCGATACATCTCCGGTAGATCTTGGCCACATGGGCTGCCGAACTCCGGGACGGCATTGAACTTCTCCAGGGCCGCCAGGTGGTCATTCACTCGGTCCAACTCGATGGCAAGCCGCGACGACTCGGCGTGGTACCGTCGGTGGTGAAGACGGTAGGCGTCTGCATGGTCCCTCCGCAGGATCCGGTAGCCTTCTAGGACACTGGGCCACACCGATGGATCTGCGAGAAGGCTGTCTAGTCCAATTCTGCCTTCTACGAGATCACGCTGGACCGACAGTTCGTGGTGCTCACGCCCGAAGGTCATCGCGCTGAGATAGGCCCGTGTCGCAGATATCTCAGGCGCGATCAGTGCGAGTCTCTCTACCCTGAAGTGCAACTCGACAGCCTAGGCCAGGGCTGCAGGCCAGCCAAATCTGTCCACCGCGACCGCGTAGAAACTGCGGAAGTCGGCGGCGGAGCACAGGCTCCGCAGTCCATCGATGAGTTCAGGTAGGGACGGTTCGCCAGCCCTACCTAGCTCCAACAGTAGGCCCTCGACCCTATCCCGGTCCTCGTCGAGGCTAAGTCGGGTCTCCTCCAAACCGGCCACTAACCGGCTCTCCTGGACGGCGACCTCGGAGTCCCCTTCCGCTCTCTGCAGCCCACCGACCAACAGAGAGGCGTACGGCAAAGCCATGTTCCACGTGAGGGCAGGTCGCGCGCTCGCCAACTCCATGTCCCCGGCAATCGAATCCGAGAACCGTATGTCGTCCAAAAGATCCTGTGTGATCCAGTCGCTAACAAACGGTTCCCCCTGGGGTGTGCGAACGTCGTGCCCCTGAGCCAATCTCACGCCTGAGCCGGAACTGCGCACGAATGCGAGTAGATAGAGGGTCGCCAGAGTGTAATTAAGCCCATAGTCTCGGCATAGCAAGTCCAGCAGGGCCCTTGCAGCCATCTCCCCACTCCCTGAGGCCAGTATTTTGGCAATAGCGTCAGGGATCCTACCGTCGCTGGGATCAAAGACGCCGGGCTGCACCGAGGATGACAGCCCCAGAGGCGGCCCGTAGGCCGATGCAACTTCTACAGCAGCCGGGTCGCCCTGGACTATGGCCCGAAATATCGCCTCCGCGGTCTCGTGGGTTAGTGTGCCCGGCAACAAAGTATGGTCAAAGGG
>CAUZNX010000128.1:0-5120 GCA_963580905.1 Dehalococcoidia bacterium
CCACACCCCGCCCCCTGAGCGTGCGCAGCACATCTAAGCGTCCGGCAGGGGCGTAGTACGAAGAGTCGCGCACCGCCAAATCGTGACGATGCCGTAGCTATGTTATCTTAGAGCCTCTATCGTACCTTTCGCAGAGATCGCAGATAGCGTCGAGTCGGGCCCACGCTCGAACTGCTCGGTGCGCTCCGTGTCCCTCTGCCAAAACGTTTGGGCTCATGATGAGGCCCGGCAATGCCCCCGCTCTCTCTGTCGAGACTAGTCTTCAAACGGTTTGCGGATGATTGGCCACTCCTGGCAAGCATCTTCGCCGGTATCTTGATCGCGACGACCCTGGCCGCCGCAGCGCCCGTCTACGTCTCCGCCCTGGAACGCCTCGGGCTCAACCTGGCGATCGACCGGCTCGATCCACCATTCTCGAACATCAGCATCTTCCTCTCCAACATCCGATTAACCGAGGAGAGGCTAAGCGAGACTGAGACCTCCCTGGTTGAGGCAGCCGACGGCACGGTAGCGCCGATCTTCCAAAGCCGTCAACGATTCCTGCTCGTCGATACCTATGACACGGCCATGCCAGGTACGAGGCTACCCCGGGCCTCAGAAGGACCAGGCCCCTGCTGTCGCTCCTACTTCCGCTCGCTAACCAACCTGGAAAGCCACCTCACATTTCTCGAAGGCGAGATGGCGGGCGACCAGGTATCCGAAAAGCAGGGCCGTCCGCTGATCGAAGCGATCATCAGCGTTAACACATCCAGGCTCTTCCAACTTGCGGTCGGGGAGGTGCTCACAGTCACCCCGGCCCAAGGGGTCGAACCCATCTTCGTGCGCATTTCCGGCATCGTGGAGGCAACCGACTCGACCGAAGACTACTGGCCGCTGCCCCCATACATACTCCTCGACCCCCCCAATGAAGAAGAGGAGGAGGCGCTTGGGGAGGAAGCCGCCGAGACCAGAGTGCCCCCAGCGCCACTTTATGCTACCCAGAGAGCCCTGGTGGATGCCGTTGGCGCCACCTACCCCACGACCCTGATCGACTCCGTGTGGATTGTCCTTGTCGATACGGAGAGATTCAAGGAGTGGGATCTCGCTGACGCACGACAACACCTAGACGATTTCGGCGACAACATGGCCAGAGCGATCCCCGGTTCGGGTGTCGCCACACGGCTGAGGCAGACCCTGAACGACTTCGAGAGCACGAGCTTTTTCTCCAGAGTGCCCCTACTTTTGCTCCTGGCCATCGTCCTCGTAACGGTCTTTTTCTACCTGGCCATGATCGTCTCGTACCTCGTCCACAACCGGGCCAAAGACTCCGCGCTACTACGGACCAGGGGCACCGGAATGGGACAGCTCCTCCGGCTCTATTTGCTGGAAGGCCTGCTCATGACCGGCGTAGCAGTCGTGGTCGCGCCATTCCTGGCAATCGGCATAGTGGCCGCGGCGGGGAAGGTACTATACCTGCGGGCTGCAACCGGGGGCGAGTTCCTGCCAGTGGAGCTGGGACCTGTGCCCTTCATCATCGCTGGGGGCGCTGGCCTACTCTGCCTCTCAATCGTGGTACTGCCCGGGCTGATAGGCGCCCGCGGCGCACTACTGGCCCACAGGCTCCGAATCGGGCGCCCGCCGACTGTGCCAATGTGGCAACGCTACAACCTGGACATCGGCGTGCTGGTCCTGGGGGGGGTAGTGTTCTGGGAGCTGCAAAGCCGAGGACACCTGATCTCGGGCGGCCTGTTCAGTGAGCCAGGTGTCAACGAGCCGCTACTGCTTGCTCCCATCCTGTTCTTGATGGTGGTTGGGCTGCTCTTCATGCGCCTGTTTCCTCTCACAATACGCTTCCTCGGCGGCGAATCATCCGCACTGGTCCACCTAACGGCAACCGCCGCCGTCCTCTCGTTCTCGGCAGTCACCGTATGGGTAGACATCCTCGATGACCGCTTGCTGGATTGGATAGCCCCCGTCTCGCTCGCACTGGCCATAGGAGGCGCGTACTGGGCGACAGACCACGCACGGCTATCGCTTTGGCGCATCAGCGGCCTGGCGTTGCAGGGTGCCCTCGTAGCCACGCTGATGGCTCTGGAACGGCCCGGGCCCGGAGACCTGGCGTTCTTCCCAGCCGTCGGGCTGATGGTTCTGGTGCCGGCCCAAGTAGCGTTCATCGCTCTCCGGAGGCTCACCAGAGTCGCGCCCGTCTGGCTCTCAATTGGACTCTGGCACATGGCCCGCAACCCTCTGCAATACACCTCTCTCGTACTGCTCCTGGTACTCGTGACAGGTGTTGGAGTCCTGGCGACCACCGTTGGCGGCACACTGAAGCGCAACGTCGAGGATCGCATCTCCTACGCGACCGCCGCGGACGTCCGAGTAGCCGAAATCACGACCTTTTCCATGGAGAGCATAGCCGCGGAGGAACAGCGATTCCTATCGGTCCTCCCAGGCGCAACAGGGGTATCACTGGCGCTGCGGCAGAGCACGCGGGCCGCAGCCGCACCCGCCGAAATCCTCGCAGTCGACTCGCTGGAGTTTCCCTACATTACCTGGTACCGAGAGGACTTCTCCGACCAATCGGTCACCGCCGTAATGGGAGATCTACGGTCCAGCGCACGGATCGAACGGCTGGAAATCCCGGAGGAGTCCACGAGCATAGGGGTCTGGGTGAATCCTCGCGAGGAGATCCCGAACACCTCGATGTGGTTCATATTGGAGGAGGGCAATGGCCGCCTGAGTTCCCTCGCCGCAGGAATAATCGGAGCCCCGGGATGGCAGCTCTTGGAGGTTCAGATACCCGGATGGATGCGGCACCCCGTGGATCTGGTGTCGCTCCAACTCTTCGAGGCGGGCGCAGGAGATGTTAATACAGCCGGCCAGATGTTGATCGACGACATTCATACCCGGGTCGGTGAGGCACAGCGGGTACACATTCTCGACGGATTCGAGGAGCAACACAGATGGATGCCCATCGTCACATCCACCCTATCGCCAGACCGCATTACCTCCACCGGCCGCACGGCCCATAGTGGACGTCGGACGGGAGTGTTCACATTTGGCACAGAGAACCAGGATGGCGTGCGGGGCTTTTACCAGAGCCCTACCGGCGGGCCGCTTCCCGTCGTAATCAGCGCCGCCCTGGCAGAGACCACGGCGTTCGGAATTGACGACGTGATCGTCGTCTCAGTCTCGGAGAGAAATGTCCCGATGGTCGTACGGGGAGTGATCGACTACTTCCCAACGATGGCGCCAATCGGCGGAAGATTCATCCTGGCAGACCTCGAGAGCCTGCTCGGCCACGTAAACGTGATGAGCAATATGGTCGCGGCGACTCCGAACGAGCTCTTCGTCACACAGTCACCGATCGCATACGATGCCGTCAGAGACGCCCTCGACCGTGTTTTCCGCTTCTCGGGTCGTGTCATGGACAAAACGGACATGTTGGAATCCTCGCGCATAGACCCCCTCGCGACATCAGGATGGAATTCGATGGTGCTCGTAGCGCTGCTAACCGTAATCGTGGCTGCGGGCCTGGGATACGCCACCTACCTCCTGTTGTTCGCCAGCAAGAGCCGGAGCGAGATCGGATTCCTGCAGTCCATGGGGCTATCCCGCCAACAGCTGACGTGGCTGCTGGCCTTCGAACACCTATCGATCGCCGTGACTGGTCTTGTCCTCGGCACCTGGGCCGGTTTGCGCACGACGAACCTGATGGTCTCATCTGTGGCCGTCTCCGAGACAGGAGAGCGATCGGTGCCACCATTCGTCCTGATCACAGACTGGACGCTCATGCTACCGACCTACGGAGTGCTACTGGGGATATTCGTTGTCGCCGTGGTGTTATTGACCTTCAACGCCAGACGCCTGGATCTTCACGCCATTGAGCGCGTGGAAGCGACCTAAGCAACCTCCTCACCCTTCGAGGGAGCGGATCGAGGTGAGGGTCCTAATCTCCGTTCGTTTCCTCCGTCTCAACACCATAGCGCTCCAATAATTCGAGATACTCGTCGTAGTTGGAGATCGTCGCCACAGCCTTCAGAAAGCCCCCGACGCCGGAAAAGCGCTGCCGCAGCTCCGCGAGCTGAGCGCCGATAGGGCTAACGGACGCGGCGCTAGCGGCATAGGACCCATAGAAAGCGAAGTAGGCCTGGTTTAGCTTTCTAAGCCCAATTCCACGCAGTCTCAGAAACCACCATCGCTCCTTGAGATACCGTTCGGCCTCAACAATTTTGCCCTCGTCAAGAAGCTCCTCGGTTCGCTGTCTGGTCTCCCGCATCTCACGGGTAAACGCCGGGTTGCGCTGTTCAACGGACAGATAGCGGCTCTCCGACACACTGAGATCTCCACCCATACGAGCAAATAGAGTGTCCCCCAGCTCGCGGCCCGCCATGTCGGCGGCCGTCTCGTTGATCGCTAGCATCTCCGAGGAGCTGCGGTAGTGGCGTCCCAGCGAGTGGAACGTGAAATACTGGTGTAGCCATTCGTGGGCGGCCAGTCGGCTGATCGACCGCAACTCACGGAGGTCATTTACGAGCGAGGGGTAGGTGGCAATCCCGCCCAGATCGGCCACCAGTGCGGACAGATCGTAACGTTCAAGCAGCTCCGTCTCCAGACGATCCCGCTCCATCGGTGGCACATCCGCATGCAACAACACCGTCTCGGTTAGCTCAATACGGTCTCGTGGCGAGACTACAAGCACCGTAGGCGGGCGGTCGAAGCGCAGGTCAACCGGTGGGAATAAGAACCCAAACATGGAAGTCAGGTTCTCCTCAATGAGCACCGCGCTCAACTCCGACTCGATTGCCCCCTCAGCGTCCGCCCTCACGGCCTCCTTCTCGGCGGTCAACTCGTCCAGATAGTCGGTCGACCTCTCCGACCTGTCTCTGATGCTTCCGGTGGCCATCGTTGAGCTGCTGCGAAACGTCAGGCCATCAAGGCGGTCCTTTTCCTTGCGCACCATCCTGGCAAGCTGCAGGTAGCGGTCTAGGCTTACCAGACGCTCCTCCCGAGGAGGATCGTCGCCTGGCAAGGCCTTCAACAGCAACTGGTACCACTTGTACGGGACGTTCACCACCTCCCAGCCGGCCAGCGAGAAGAGATACTCAGAGGCAGTCGTTTTGGCAGGCGACAGCCGGAAG
>CAUZNX010000129.1:0-5108 GCA_963580905.1 Dehalococcoidia bacterium
CCCCTACCCTTTCCCGATCAGGAAAAGAAGTAATACGATTACTGTGAGGGACACCCTCACACACCCGGCAAAGGGGCTATGCCCCTCTGCACACCCCTTGGATAGACGAATCCGGACTCCAGGCGGGATCCAGTACCTAACACCCAAACCCATAATCTGCTCCAATTTCCATTCCGCTACGGACCGTTGCACGCCCCTGACCACGCCAATATATTGCGCAAAACACCCTTGTAGCTCTATGTGAAAGAACTTATAATTGTAAGTTGATGCTCGAATAACGGGGAGTGGATGCCCACACAAAAACGAGATTACTACGAAGTCCTGGGTGTCTCCAAGGGCGCCTCTGATGAGCAGATCAAGAAGGCGTTCAGGAAGCTCGCCCTTGAGTTCCACCCTGACCGAAACAAGGCCGAGGGCGCGGTAGAGAAATTCAAAGAGGTAAACGAGGCCTATCAGGTCCTCACGGACTCGGAGAAGCGCTCTAACTACGACCGGTTCGGCCACGCCGGTGTTGGTCAGAATGGCGCGCAAGGTTTCGACGGCTTCGACAACTTCGGAGGCTTCGGCGATATCTTCGAGGCTTTCTTTAGCGGCGGATCGGGCACTCAGTCTCGATCGAGGCCAAGCAGCGCGCGGCGTGGCTCTGACCTACAGTTCTCCGTCAACGTGGAGTTCGAAGAGGCGGCTTTCGGCGTCGAGCGCGAACAAGAGGTGAAACGAACCGAGGTCTGCACCAAGTGCCGGGGTGACCGGAGTGAACCGGGATCTCAGGCCGTAGCCTGCCCGAACTGCGGAGGATCTGGAGAGATTCGCCGCGGGTCCCAGAGCATCTTCGGCCAATTCGTCCAGGTCTCTGCCTGCAACAAGTGCCAGGGAGAGGGCAAGGTCGTCAGCAACCCATGCATGCAGTGCAAGGGTCGCGGCACCGAGGCCCGAAGGCGGAATCTGGCTGTTTCGGTCCCCGCTGGAATCGAGTCCGGCACCCAGATCAGGCTCACCGGCGAGGGCGAGCCTGGAATTAACGGTGGCCCTCCGGGGGACCTCTACGTTTCAGTCCGGGTTAAGCCACACAAGCTATTCAGGAGGGACGGCTACGACATCGTCCATCCCCAGGTGATCAATGTCGCCGCCGCCGCCCTCGGCACTACCTTAAAGGTGCCGACCCTGGACGGTGAGGCCGATGTCGAGGTTCCGCCCGGAACTCAGACCGGCGACGTCATCAGGCTCAAGGGCGACGGCGTACCCTACCTCGGCAGAGAGAATCAGAGAGGGGACCACCTGATCACGATGGTCGTCAAGACGCCTCGACGTCTTGACGACAACCAGCGCCGCCTTCTCCAGGAGCTATCAGAGAGCCTTGGTGAAAGCTCGTCCGAGGACGATGATGACAAGGGCTGGTTTGATAAGTTCAAAGACTCTATCGGCGGCCCGGAGTAGCTTTGCAATGGCTTGAGCTGAGTGTCGACGCCCCCGCTGAGTTCGTCGAACCCCTATCGCATATTTTCCACCGATATGGTCACGGCGGCGTGGCGTTGGAGGAGCCCGGCGGGTTCAACCCGGACGAGGGCGAGGTTCCTCCGGCCCCCGACCGCGTGAGGATCACGACCTACCTACCCATCGATTCGACCACCGAGTCCCGCCGCGCCGGCATTGATGTGGGCGTGGCCCTGGTATCCCACGTTTGCCCGATTTCCCCTCTACAGGAACGTGTCGTGGAGGAGCAGGACTGGGAACAAGCGTGGAAGCGCCATTTCCATGTGCTCCACATCGGCGAGCGGATGGTTGTCGTACCAACCTGGCGCGAGTATGAGGCGTCCGAATCCGACATCGTGATCGGGCTCGACCCCGGCATGGCATTCGGTACCGGCCACCACCCGACCACGCACATGTGCATGATGCTCCTCGAGGAGTTTTGCACACCAGCAATGCAAGTGCTTGATGTGGGGTGTGGGTCGGGTATATTGTCCATAGTCGCAGCCAAGCTGGGGGTCGCCTCTGTAGTTGGAGTTGAAATCGACGAGGTCGCGGCCCGCTCTGCATCAACCAACATCACCGACAACGACGTTAACGGTATCGTCACGGTCTACCAGGGGACGCTGACCGAGAGTCTGGTCCCTGCTGATGGATTCGACCTGGTGGTCGCCAATGTATCAGGCAAGGTGGTCTCGGAACTGGCCGTCGACATGATCGGTGCGCTTCGACCGGGTGGCCGGATGATCGCATCGGGCATCCTCGACGAGCGACAGGAGTCCGTCCGCCAGGCTCTTGCTTCGGCAGGCGCAGTCATCGAGCGCGGTGTGGTCGATGGCGACTGGGTCGCCCTGGTAGCAACCAAGGGCGCCTAGTACCGGAGGCCCAAATGCACCGGTTTTTCGTATCCCCGAAGTCCATATCGGGCAGCCGCGTGTCTCTCGAAGGAGGCGCCGCCTCGCAGATAACTCGCGTACTCAGAGGCCGCCCAGGGGACAACGTGATTGTGCTGGATGGCAGCGGTTTGGAGTATCGAGTTGTGCTGCGCTCCGTTTCGACTGAGCAGGTCATCGGCGACGTGGTCGAGTCAGGCCTCTGCGAGGGCGAGCCCGGCATCGAAATCACTCTGTACCAGGCGATCATCAAGGGCGACAAGTTCGAGTATGTACTCCAAAAGGGCACTGAACTGGGAGTGTCCGCCTTTGTACCGATGATCTGCGAACGATCGATACCCAACGCGCGGAAATGGAGCGATGGTCGCTATGAGCGGTGGCGGACCATTGTCCGAGAGGCTGCGGAGCAGTCAGGTAGGGGCCGTGTGCCACAGGTCGGCACAGCTATTGAGCTTCGCGAGGCCTGCAAAAACCACGTCGGTCCCGGCATGATCCCGTGGGAGATGGAGAGGGACGACAGTATCAGGCAGGCTCTGGGTCGAATCAAGGATCAGGGCACGACTCCGGACCGCATCGGCATATTTATCGGGCCGGAGGGCGGGCTGACGCGCGAAGAGGTGGACCTTGCTCGGGCGGAGAGCATAGCACCCATAACCCTCGGGCGACGCATCTTGCGCGCGGAGACGGCATCTCTGGCAGTAATTTCCGCCGTGATGTACGAGTGGGGAGAGATGGGAGGCTAGAGCCCGGGCCAGATCGTCTAGGGCCAGACTCCGGCCCACTCCGGTGCGGGGACGCGCCCGAGTAGACCAGTAATCGCGTCCTGGATACCCACTCCGTTGAAGAGCACGTCGTAGGTCGCTTTCGTTATTGGCATGTCCACGCCCAGGGCGTCCGCCAGACCGGCGGCGGCGGCGGTTGTATCCACCCCCTCGGCCACATGCGTCATGGATGCACGTATTTGGTTCAACGTCTCGCCATGAGCAAGACGCTCTCCCACCTGATGGTTTCTGCTAAGGGGGCTGGAGCAGCTCGCTATCAGGTCTCCGACCCCCGCAAGCCCGGCGAACGTAATCGCCTCCGCGCCTGCGGCCACCCCAAGCCTGGCCACTTCCGCGAGGCCCCTGGTCATGAAGGCGGCCTTGGTGTTATCGCCCAGATCCAGGGCGTCACAGACCCCCCCTCCCAGCGCGATAATGTTCTTTAGAGCCCCGCCCAATTCGACCCCGATGATGTCGCCGTTGGTATATATACGAAACCCGGACGAACTAATTAGGGATTGGACATGCTCGACGTTGGCGAGGTTGGACGATGCTACAACCGTGGACGAAGGCTTGCCCTGGCAGATCTCGGCAGCCAGGTTAGGTCCCGACATGCAACATATCTTGTCCACGAACTGTTCCGGCAGCTCCTCGGCTAGCATTTCGCTCATTCGCTTGCCGGTGCCCAGCTCAAGGCCCTTGGTCGCACTGACCACCACAGCCGAGGACGAGATGTGACTGCCGATGGCCCGGGCATTGGCCCTCAACGTCCTTGAAGGCACTACTATCAGCGCGACCTCGACATCACCAAAGGCGTCATCCGCCGACGAGGTGACAGTTATACCGTCAGGTAGGGGTACTCCGGGGAGAAATCTGTGGTTCTCGCCGTCAGCACGAAGCCGTTCGGCCTCGTCTTCCGTTCGTGCCCACAGGCTGACCTCCTGCCCGGCACGAGCGCTTAGGATGGCAAGAGTTGTGCCCCAGCTAGTGGTTCCGGCTATGCCGACCCGGGCCACCGGAATCCTTTTTGCCGACTGGGTTCCTGGCTGGGGACGTCTTCGACCGCGCGCTGACCGATCTTGCGCTCCTCGCCCCTGATGAGGCGGGAGATGTTCGCACGATGCAGCACGAGCACCGAGGATCCACCGATAACCGAGTACCAAGCGTAGACGGTCGAGGTGTCGGTAGCAAAGGCAAGGACGAAGAGCGCGATGCATCCTGAGATCGCACCCATCATCGAGCCGAGGGAAACATACTTTGAAATAGCGATGGCTGGTACCCCGAACAGCGTGGCAACAAGGCCGGAAATTGGCGAGATGACGAACAGTGCGCCCAAGCCCACAGAGATGCCTTTGCCGCCCCTGAAGCCTGCGAAAACCGGCCAAATGTGACCGGCGATGGCTGCGAGGGCGGTGACCACCTCGACCCCGGCGGAGTCGGTCAGGAGTTGGGCGAGCAGGACGGCTACAACGGACTTGCTCATATCCAGAAGCAAGACAACGGCCGCCGCGCGTTTGCCCACGGTCCTGAGCACATTGGTTGTGCCTGTGCTGCCGCTGCCGTACTGCCTTACGTCCACGCCCCCGACGACACGTCCGGCGATTACACCGAATGGCACGGAGCCTAGCAGATACCCAATGGCGACAAAAATTACGTAGTCTATTTGGTTTCCCCTCTACCCTTGAAGCGCATCCTCAAGGGGCTGCCTTCGAATCCGTAGACCTTGCGCAGCTCATTCTCCAGATAGCGACGATACGAGAAGTGTACCATTTCAGAGCTATTTACATAGAAGGTAAAACTGGGCGGCGAGGTTTTGTCCTGCGTGACGCCATATACCTTCAGCAATCGGCGACCGTTCGGTTTCGGTGGACTTGACGCAACTGCATTAAGCACGGTGCGCCGCAGATCGTACCGTGGCAGCTCGTTGCTCCACTGGTCGTACACCCTGCGAGCAGTGTCCAGCAATTCCGGGATACCCTTTTCT
>CAUZNX010000130.1:0-5071 GCA_963580905.1 Dehalococcoidia bacterium
CCCAAAAACTGTGCGAAGGGCATCTATCCCAGCGACCATAATGATTGCTACCCCGTCGGAGAAGAGTCTTGGGGACGCTGCCCGGGTGGAAAGGGTGAAGTGGCGCTCGCCTGACGCGCACTACACCTCTTGAACGTGCGTCAATACCTTCGGGCGCCGTCGCGTCTCGTCATACAAAAACTTGGAAACCGAATTCGAAACAAGTGCTTTTAGCTCTTCCAACTCTAGGCGGCGACCCGTTGATTGTTCTAGGGCAATCTGGGCCTCTTCTGAGGTTCTTTCCATCAGATCAATTGACTCGTCCATTTCGACGAAGCCAGACGACAACAGGCTGGGGGCGCTAACAACCTTGCCAGAAGATGCATCCACAGATACAACGACCGTGACTACGCCTTCCCTGGCAAGACGACCGCGCTCCGAGAGCACCTTGCCGTCGTCCGCCCACATGCGGCGGCCATTCACATAGACGTGCCCGGCAGGGATCTTGTCTACGATGGTCCCCTGCTTGGCGGTAAGCTCCAGAACGTCTCCGTCCTCGAGTACGATGGCATTATCCTCGGCCACCCCCATCGAACGCGCGATCGCGGCGTGGGCCACCAGGTGCCGGTATTCACCGTGCACAGGGACGAAGAATTTTGGCTTCACCATCGCCAACATCATCTTCAGTTCCTCTCGGCTGGCATGGCCGTGGACGTGGACCAGGGCGATCTTGCTGTGCAGCACCCGAGCATTCTGGCGGTACAGGTTGTCGATGGTCCTGGATACGAGAGTCTCGTTCCCTGGAATAGGAGAGGCTGAAATAATCACCGTGTCCCCGGCAACTATCTCGACATCCTGATGGTCTCCGTTGGCGATACGTACCAGGGCGGATGTGGGCTCGCCCTGCGCCCCGGTCGCAAGGATGACGACCTTGTTCAGCGGGAGATTTCGCGCCTCGTTCAGAGGTACTATGGTGCCGGATGGAGCTTTCAGGTAGCCCATGCTCGTGGCCATCTTGACGTTGTTGAGCATGCTACGGCCGATAACAGCGACCTTGCGATCACACTTGACGGCCGCATCGATCACCTGTTGCATCCGCGAGATCAAAGAGGCGAACGTCGCCACCAACACCCGACCCTCCGCGGCAATGATTTCGCGCTCCAGCGCCTGGCCAACTACCTCCTCCGACGCGGTGTAGCCCTCGGACTCGGCATATGTGGAGTCCGAGAGTAGCAGTAGTACACCGTCGCGCGCGAGCTCCGACAGCGCGGCGAAGTCTGTCGACTTCCCGTCTGCCGGGGTGTGATCGATCTTGAAGTCTCCGGTGTGCACCACGGTTCCCAGCGGCGTGTGGAGGGCGATGCCCATGGCATCTGGTATCGAGTGACAGACCCTGAAAAACTCCGCCTTGAATGCCCCTAGCTTGAATGGCTTGTGAGGCTCGACGACGTTCAGCCGTGCATCTTTGAGCAGGCCGAACTCCCTTAGTTTCACACTGATCAGACCGTGGGTGAGCCGGGATGCGTATACCGGCACATTTAGCTCGGATAGCACGTATGGCAGCGCGCCGATGTGGTCCTCGTGCCCGTGCGTGATCAGGATAGCGCGGACACGGTCGCTGTTCTTCTTGAGGTAACTGATGTCGGGAATTGCGAAATCTATCCCGTGCATCTCCTCGCTGGGGAACAACACCCCCGAGTCGATAACTACAATGTCGTCGCCATACTCCAGGGCCATCATGTTCTTGCCGATCTCTCCGAGACCGCCAAGAGGTATTACGCGTAGTGATGTTTGGGTCATTTAACTATGAAATCCTTATGCGAATAGGGTATGTCCGCGGTGTTAGCCTGCGGATCAAAAAAAACTGAGCTGCTCGGCAGGTGCCTCATCAATATTCTCTGGGCCGGGTTCGGGCGTTTCAATCAGACTGAGGAGGTTTCGGAAATCTTCCTCAATCACGGGACGAAGCTTCGGGTTGTGAAGGGCGGCGGCCGGATGGTACATGGGATATGCCGTCACGCCGTTCCAACTCCTGGGCTTGCCACGGGCCTGTCCGATCGATTCGCCCGGAAAAAACTGGTTGAACGAGTACTTACCCAACATGACGACCACCTTCGGCGCGATCATCTCGATCTGTGCGTCCAGATATGGGTGGCACTCCTCTATCTCGCCCGGAAGCGGGTCTCTGTTGTTTGGCGGTCTGCACTTGACCACATTGGTTATATATACGTCCGGCCGGCTGAGCCCAATTGAAAAAAGCATATCGTCGAGGAACTTGCCGGACCGGCCCACGAACGGCCTGCTGTCGCGGTCCTCATTGAAGCCCGGTGCCTCTCCAATGAACATTATATCGGCGGATGGAGAGCCCTCGCCCGGAACGGCGTTGGTGCGCATTTCCGAGAGGGCGCACTTGCGGCAATCATGAATCTGCCGGACCAGGTTTTCGAAGTCAGACATGGAACCTCGGCCGGGGGGAGAATGCACCCAATCCTAGCAGGGCATCACGGCAGCGTCAATCATCATTTCGGGTGGTTCTCGCAACCCTTTCCCTACCTGTATAAGGCCGTGGACGCCCGAGAGCGCGACTATTGAACTCTCCCTGGCAATGTCGCCACCGCAGCACCGTCGCAGATCAGTTGACCCCGAATAACAGCCCCTGCCGCAACTCGTGAGCTTCTGAGCACCATTGAGTCTCCTATTATAGCGCCATTTCCTATTTGAACGTCTCCCTCAATGTAGACATTCGGGCCGATCCGGCAATGCGCTCCGATGGACGTGCCAGACCCGATCGCCACAGGTGGTACAAGCTCCGTCCCCTCGCCGGTTGAAGCCGTGGATAGACCCTTGGCAAACCACCCGCGCGACAGGTACTCCAGGTTTATCTTGAGGAGATCGGTGGGATCGGTGAGCGTCATCCTACCGGCAAACTGCACACCCATCACCGCCCCACCGTCGTCAATCTGCGCCTGAATCGCGTCCTGAAGCTCCCTCTCACCTCGCTGGGAGACTGCAACGCCAGGCAGGCGGTCCATGAACGACGTTCGGAAGCAGTACAAGGGTAGGCTAGCGATGTTCGAGGGCGCCTCGCCGGGGGCTGGCTTTTCGACTATCCGCCGGACTCGGTCGCCGACCATCTCCACGATGCCTGAGCGCCCGGTGCTCTCCGTCGGCACGGTCGCCAGGGCCAGGACCGCATCGGTGGCCTGGTCCGAATCAAATGCCCCGATCAGCCGGCCCATGTCGGTCCTCGACACAAGGTTGTCGCAGGCCGATAGCACGAAATCGCCGGTCACGACAGACGCGGCACAAGCCAGGGCGTCAGCCATGCCAGCAGGCTCTGGCTGAGTCACGATCTGGATATTGTCACGCCCAGCGAAGTGCCGGGCCATCTCCTGGTCATCAGGCCCGGCGACGACGACGAACTCGTCGATGCCGCAGAAGGCCATGTCCCCCATAACCCGCTCGATGATAGGCACGCCGGTTATAGGCAGCATGGCTTTTGATCGGTCGCGCGTTACGGACCCTAGACGAGAACCCTTGCCCGCGCCAAGAACTATTCCTTGCATATCATTCAGCCCGTACGACCAGGCCGTCCGTTGAAACCCGTGGCAGGCCGATCGCTGCATTGTTGAGTCCAGCGGAGTCGATAGCTTTCGCCCACGCCTCCGCCAGTCGATGCTCTTCGCCCGGTCGGGTCAGGGCAAAGACCGATCCGCCGCCCCCGGCCCCGGTCAGCTTCGCGCCAAGCGCGCCGTTCTTCAGCGCTGTATCAATTAGCAAGTTGTTGGCCCAGCCGGCACCGTCTGAAAAGCCGCAGTAGACCATCATCTCGTCGACAAGCCGGTGGTTGTCGTTCATCAGCCGGCCCACCGTGGCCAGATCCCCGGCCAGCATGGCCGTCTTGCCGCGCCAGGCTGTCTCCCAGGCCGCCGTCATGAGCCGGACCATCGGAGGCGGCTCTCCGCCATCTCGCTGCCACCGGCGGTGCTCATCGAGATAGCGAGGACGCATGGTGCCGTGGATGTCGCCAGAATCGCGCTCAAGGCCGGTCGAGGCCATTACCAGGGGCAGTTCTTGGACCATGCCGTCCAGTCGTTCATAGGTCGCGTACGGCTCTTCTCCGATTTCACCTTGCTCCAGCTTGCCCCGGTAGTCGATGTACGCGACACCACCAAATAGAGGGACATAGCGGTCTGCGAATCCACAGGTGATCCCAAGCTCCTCGGCCTCTACTCGTTGTGCCAGCTCCGCTACTACATAGTCGTTGAGAATCCGGCGGTCGAGATCGTAGAACTCTCTGAGGCCCGCCAGCGTGAGCAGCACAAAAAGAGATGAGCCACCGAGTCCGCTCTGGAACGGCACGTCGGTCCGTGTGGCTATCCGCACGCCCTGCGCTGCGTGTTTTGACTTGAACTCGCCGCTAAAGGCGTGGAGACGATTGACAGCCCCTTTCAGCAGGTCTGCGTTTCCGTCGTAGGGCAGGGGGTACTTATCGCCGCTCGTCTCAACACGTACCTGAGGCGTTCCGTCTGCCTCTGATGCAACAAATTCCAGCACCAGGCCTTGGGCAGGCTCTAGCGAGGCGCCGGCACGAATGTCGATGGCGGCGGATATCGTGGCGTAGTCGCCCTCGTTGGCATCTCCAGGATTGCCGAGCAGGTTGATACGCGCGGGTACTGTGAGAACTTGACGGCGGAAGCTCAGGGGGTCGACTCCAGGTTCCAGAATGCCGTCCATTTTAGCCCATCGTCAGCTGCTATGCCTGAGAAAAAGAAAGGGCCCCGGAATTCCGGGGCCCTTGAGCGTCTTATGCAGGACAATCGTCTTTTAGTCCTCGACCTCGTGTTCTTTGAGGTAGTCGATAGCGTTTTGCACGCTAAGGATGCCCTCGGCCTCTTCGTCCGAGATCTCAATGGCGTTGCCGTCCGTACTGAACTCCTCTTCGAAGGCCATGATCAGCTCGACTAGGTCTAGAGAATCAGCGTTCAAGTCGTCGACAAATGATGCCCCTGGAACGACATCGCTCTCTTCCACGCTCAGCTTGTCGATCACGACCGCTTTGACTCGATCCATCACAGTTGCCATAGAATTA
>CAUZNX010000131.1:0-5067 GCA_963580905.1 Dehalococcoidia bacterium
ACGAGGCCTTTGGTAGTCGGGTATACCGGCACGAGCCGTCCGGTGTGGATGAGCTGCTCCTGCCCTTCCAGCAGCTCGAATTCCGGGGACTCCAACACGAAGCTGCCACGGTATACGTTGACCTTTCCGCTCGCCACGACATGAGCGCCCGTTTGAAGCTCCCTCGGCAGCCAGGGCTTCCTTGATCCACGCCTGAACGACGTCGCTCGGATGTTGCCCGTGTCATCGCCCAGGATTGTATGAATCGACCAGAGGCCACTCCTGATGCGAGTGACTGTCGTCTCCCACACGGTGGCGACGACGGTCTGATCATCTCCTAGTTTCAGCTCAGACACCTTTCGGATGCTGGCGTAGTCGATGTGGCGGTGGGGGAAGTGGTAGACCAGATCGCCGACTGTTTCGAGACCCAGGCGCTTGAGATTGGCGACGTTCTTTTCGGTGATACGCCTCAGCCGATTCACTTCGTCGTCCAGAGAGGCGGGGGGAGGCTTTACGCGACGGCGCAGGGACTTGGCGGGCGTGTTGGGCTTGGCGCTCTGCGGAGCATTGCCTTCGATCGAAGGGGCTGCACCAGTGGCCGTGAGCAGCTGCTTTAGGGCGGCCTCGGTCCACGTCTCTCGCTGGACTGGGGTGAGGACGGAGTAGGACTTGAACGGGCCCAGAACCGGCTCTAGTTCGGTGGTCCACCGCTGGAGAAAGAGGTCGAGTCCGCCCACGACCGTGGAGTCCTGATACCCGCCCAGCTTCTCCTGTTCAAGTATCTTCAGGAGTGCTTCGAGCTTGGGAGGCCCGGAGCGCGACCGGCTTGGGCGTGGAGGGGTGGGTGCCATGACCTACGAGTTTAGCAGCAGTGCGGCGTCATTTCGAGACCGGAAGAGCCCTAACCTCAGCGATATCTGCGTGCGAAGGATCGCTCTCAATCGTGTCTATCGGGCAATTGGGCCCACCTGCGTCCGCCATGAGTGCTGCAGTGTAACCGAGGGCGGTGCCGACCTCCAGAAATTTCTTGGCTCCGGTGACGTCGGCTACTATCTGCCATATAGGTGCGCGGTACGGCGGGCTGGGCCACGCGGTACAAGATCCCTGGTCCTGCCCCTCCATTGTGCTCGCGTCGATGGGAGTGAGTCTGCTCATACAGGTCGTAACGCAGGTTCATCTCGAGGCCAAACATATCCTCGAGCAGCGGGCGGTGCCAGGAGGCGTACACTTCTTGGTCGGAGTAGGAAGATGGCGGTGCAGTCATTGCGGCTAACCCTTCGTGTCGGGCAGATGGTACAAAATGCCCTCACCTCAATCCTCTCCCTTCGGACGGGAGAGGAGGCCGTATCCGTCTCCCCCAGAGGGAAAGGCTGGGATGAAGGTGACTTCCCCCTGTGATTGTGTGCCGAGCCCAAAGGCACAACTTAATCAGCCCTATTAAGCGTGCGCAGCACCCTCTTTGCGAATTAGGCCAATGCCTAGTGCGCCCGGGCCTGTGTATGTGCCTAGGACTGGGCCGAATCTGGCCACGAATGGTTCGGTGCCTTCCGGAAGCAGGTCGTTCAGGTCCGCAGCGATCTCCGCCGCAACATCTGGGGTGGTGCTGTATAGAACGCAGAGGGCCTCTACTGGGGCAAAACTCCGCGCGGTGTTCTTGAGTTGCGCAATACTCTTGACCAGGGTCCTGCTCTTGCCCAGTTCATGGACCTGCCCGTCGCGAATGATAATCGCCGGCTTGAGCTTTAGAAGAGAGCCGACTAGCGCCTTTGCCTTGCCGATGCGGCCACCCCTTTCCAAATACTCCAGTGTGTCGAAGGACGCGACGCATTGCGAAAGGCTTATGGCGTTTCTGGCAATAGCTGCCACCTCCTCAACGGATGCGCCACGGGCAGCCGCCTCGGCAGCCTTGATGACGATCATCCCCAGCCCCATGGAGAACTGTTCGCTATCCACCACGTCGATCGGGCAGGTTGCCTTCGTCATGCCCTGGGCCTGAACCGCTGAGTTATGGGTGCCAGACTCCTTGGATGAGAGGTGTATGGACACGATGCCGTCCGCATCTTCGCCAAGTCGGTCATACACCTCTACGAAGTCTCCCGGCGAGGGCTGGGAGGTCGTGGGCAGCACCGTGCCCTCCGTCAGCCGTTGGTAGAAATCATCGGCCGTGATGGTGACATTGTCCTTGAAGGTCTCCGTACCGAAACTGACGTTGAGGGGCACGATGGTGACGTCAAGGGATTTTGCGTGGTCCGCCGGCAGATCCGACGTGCTGTCGGTTACGACTTTCACAACCATTGCGGCCTCCTGGGACTAAACAGGGTATGGGGCATAAGATGCGGGACTATTCGATGGAAACGATGAAGGGGTAATGGGGCTGCCCCCCATCCACAACCTCAAATTCGACCCCTTCGAAAGAGGCGCCAAGTTTGGTGGCAGCAGCAGCGGCCTCGTCTGCCGTGATCTCATCACCGTAGTAGAAGGTGACCAGGTCGCCTTCAGCGAGTTCTGCCTGGTGAAGCAGCGCGCCCAGCACATCTTCAATGTTTGTACCGGTAGAGACCAGAACTCGCTCTAGGAGCCCTATCAGGCTCCCCTCCTTCACGGCAATGCCATTCAATTCTACTTCTCGGACAGCGCGCGTGACCTCCCCCGTCCTAACCGAGCCCGCCTCTTCCTCCATCTCCGCGACATTGGTGGCGGAATCGCGATTGGGGCTGAAGGACAGTAGCGCGCCGATCCCCTGAGGTATGGTCTCGCTTGCGACGACCGTCACGCTTTTATCTGAGAGCTTGACAGCCTGGCGGGCTGCCGGGATGATATTGCGATTGTTTGGCAGGAGTATCACCTGCTCGGAGGGCGCCCGACCCACGGCTTCAAGCAGGTCTTTGACGCTCGGATTCATCGTGTCGCCGCCTTGCACAATCTCACTCACGCCGAGACTGTTGACAACCGCCTCAAATCCCTTGCCTCGAACCACTGTGACGACGGCGGACTCCAGTGGTTGCACGACCGGGTCCTGCCTGTGCGCAGCCGAGAACTCGACGTGCTGGCTATCCATGTTTTCAATCTTGACCTGGCTGACAACACCTAATGCTACGGCGGCACTTAGGACGGGGCCCGGGTCGGGAACATGGACGTGCACTCTGACTGTCGATTCCGTTCCGACGACCACCGCCGAGACGCCTAGCGACGACATCGTCTCGCGAATGGATGCGGGATCCAGCTCTTCGCCTTCTACCAGGAGCTGGGTGCAATAGCCGTACTGCTCTTCTTCGGTCGCGGCCAAGAATTCGTGGGAGACTGAGCCAGCGTGACCATCGATGCCCACCGGCACAGGCAGCTCCATCTCCTCGTCGACGGGTGAGCTGCCATCGACGTATCGGCGCACGCCCTCTAGGATCACAGACAGACCCTGCCCGCCCGCGTCAACGACTCCGGCTTGCATAAGGATCGGTAGCATCGTCGGAGTAAGTGCAACCGCCTCCCTGGCCCCGATGCAGATCGCGTCCAGCATTTCGCTCAGCTGTGCCGTTGAAGAGTCCATCGCGTCTGCGGCTTCGGCAACGCTGGTCATGACGGTCAGTATCGTGCCCTCGACGGGGTTGCCGATGGCGGTATATGCGAGCTTTCTGCCCTCTGCCAGGGACTGGGCCAACTCAAGACATCCGAAATCCGCTGTGCCCTCGAGGCCTATCGCAATACCTCTGAAGAACTGAGACAGTATGACGCCGCTGTTGCCCTTCGCCTCCATGAGCGCCACGTCCGCCATCTTGCGCGAAACAGCGGCAGAGGTCGCGCCCTGCAAGGGACGTGAATCCTCCACAACGCTGCGGAGGGTGAGGTACATGTTGGTCCCCGTATCCCCGTCGGGCACGGGAAAAACGTTGAGCGCGTTGATCTTGTCAACGTTGCGTTCAAGCAGGTGGAGCGCGGACAAAAACATGCCGAGCAGGCCGTCTCCGTCGAGGCGGCTCCTAGGTACTGTGGGGGTCGGGTTGGTCTTATTCACCGTTGCCGTATAGGGGCCAGTATGATAACTTGTTAACTAATTCACACACATAACAGGCCACTCCTCGCTGGTATTCGCGAGGTCGGCAGTGGCTACTGGGCCAGATTCTACTGAAAAGTACTGAGCACAGTCAAAAGGTAAAAGATGGCTAGATGTGAGATTTGCCTAAAGTCCGGTCAAGCGGGCAACAACGTAAGCCACTCAAAGCGGCATACGAAGACGCGCTGGCACGCAAACGTGCAGCGGGCGACCATCGACGTAGACGGGACTCGCACTCGGGTAAAGATCTGCACGCGCTGTCTCAGGTCCCGCTACAAGTCCACCGCTAAGGTCTAGAGGCTCAGCAAGCCCCCAGACCTCGGCAGCCCCCCATCAGTCTTCAATTTTGGAGCACAGGCTCTAAGTTCATGACGCAAATTTTTGTAACAGGTCTGAACCATAGCACCGCTCCAATTGCGGTCCGAGAGCGCGCCTCGTTTACCCGAGAGCAGCTCCCTGAGGCGCTGTCGCGCCTCGTGGAGAAGTTCGACGAAGGCGTGATCCTTTCCACCTGCAATCGCACCGAAATCTACACTCTCACCGATTCTCCAGGCCAAGCCTCCAACCATATTCTGAAACTAATTTCAGATTTCCACGGGCTGGACACGAACCTTCTTGAAGGCCATTCATACAGCCTTGAAGGAGCGGACGCAGCCCGGAACCTTTTCAGGGTTTCGTCTGGGCTCGACTCGATGATACTGGGCGAATCCCAGATCCTGGGCCAGGTAAGAACAGCCCTTTCAGCAGCGGCGGACGCCCGAACGGTCCATTCCGTAATGCTGCAGCTTTTTCACACAGCCATCAGCACTGGCCGGAGGGTTCGCGAGGAGACAGACGTCTCCCGATCCTCACTGTCGGTCAGCTACGCCGCGGTCAAGCTTGCCGAGAGTTTCCTTGGCAGCGTCTCTGGACTCAAGGTACTTCTCGTGGGTGCAGGCGAGGCAGGTACCCTCGTCGCCCAGGCGCTCCGATCCTCTGGTGTCTCTGACATCACAATCGCGAACAGGACCCCCAAGCGCAGCGCGGAGATAGCGGAGGAG
>CAUZNX010000132.1:0-5049 GCA_963580905.1 Dehalococcoidia bacterium
AAAACCTGAAAATCGGACCGGACTACAAGACGCTGGGGCTGTCTACAGGCTTCGCATTTTCGCAAGAGGGCGGGTTCGCCGCCGCCGTCGAGATGTGCAACGGCCAGGGGGCCTGCCGCAAGATCCACGGCGGGACCATGTGCCCGTCGTTTATGGCAACCCGCGATGAGGAGCACTCGACCCGAGGACGCGCCAACGCCCTGCGCGCCGCCATCTCCGGCGCACTGCCAGTCGACGCCATCGGAAGCCAGCGCCTCCATGACGTGATGGACCTGTGCCTGGGGTGCAAGGGCTGCAAGGCGGAGTGCCCATCCAATGTGGACATGGCCAAGCTCAAGTATGAGTTCCTGGACCGGTACCACAAGACCAACGGTTACGGCCTGCGGGAGCGCATGTTCGGCAACATCGCCCGTCTCGGCAAGATGGGTTCGATGTTCGCGCCATTCTCCAATTGGGCCATGCGATCCCAGGGCTTAAAGGACCTGCTCGAACGGTATGCCGGGGTTGACCGGCGACGCGACCTGCCCTCGTTTGCGAGCCAGAGTTTTGTCCAGTGGTTCCGCGCCCGGGGTGGCTCTCCTGAAACCGCAAGAGGCCCGGTCCTGCTGTTCGCCGACACGTTCACTAACTACAACCACCCGGAGCTGGGTCAAGCGGCTGTCAAGGTCCTCGAGGGCCTCGGGTACCAGGTCATCGTACCCTCGACCGGCTGCTGCGGCAGGCCAATGATGTCTGCGGGTATGCTCGACAAGGCCAAGAGCGCGGCGCGGCACAACATCGAACAGCTTCTGCCGTACATCGACAACGGAGTCAAACTGGTAGGGCTAGAGCCGAGCTGCATCTTGAGCCTCAGCGACGAGTACCCGGACCTCCTTGGCGACGATGACGCTGCCACCAGGGTCGCTGAAAGCGTAATGCTGATCGAGGAGTTCGTGGAGTACGCCGCCGACAAGGACGGCGCACACCTCAACTTCACCAAGTCACCGGGTAAGGTGATGTACCACGGCCATTGCCATCAGAAAGCCCTCGTTGGCTCGCAAATCGCCATGAACGTGCTGGGGTCAATTCCGGGCTGCGACCCGGAGGAGGTCCAGTCAGGCTGTTGCGGCATGGCCGGCTCCTTCGGCTTCGAAAAAGAGCACTACGATATGTCGATGCAAATAGGCGAGCAGAGTCTGTTCGGCCCTATCCGCGACCTGGACGATGGTGTTCAGGTGGTCAGCGAGGGTGTCTCCTGTCGCCAGCAGATCGCTGACGGCACGGAAAAACGTGCGAAACATCTGGTCGAGATACTGGCGGACGCCCTCTAGTTTTCTGAGGGTACCGGACCGGAGGTCCAAATGAAGATCACGGCAGTCGAGGTGGTTCCGGTAGACCGATACCTGTTCACCAGGGTTCACACCGACTCGGGCATTGTGGGCTTCGGCGAGTCCGGCGCGTGGGGTTTCCTGGAAGCCTCAGCAGCAGCGATGGAGAAGTTCGGCCGATACCTGGTTGGCAAGGATCCACTACAGATCGAGCATCACTGGCAAAACATGTACCGGACGAGTCATTTCCGCGGCGCAGCCATCATGGGTGCGTTGAGCGCCCTGGACATAGCGCTCTGGGACATCGCAGGCAAGCACTTCGGCGTGCCCGCCTACCAACTATTGGGCGGCAAGACCCGCAACAAAGCGCGTGTGTACTACCACGTCTACGGTGACACCCGCGAGAAGCTCGTACAGGGGGTCCGGGATGCCCGCGAGGCAGGCTTTACCGCAGTGGGACACCTGACACCTTTCCTGGATGAGTCCAAAGGCGTGCCATTCTTCAAGACTCACGCCGACAAGATGGGCGACGCCATTGAAGCCGTAGCGGCGTACCGAGAGGCCGCCGGGACCGGCGTGGATCTGTGCATCGAGATCCACAGGCAGCTCACCCCCACTGAGTCCATTACATTGGCCAAGGGTATAGAACAGTTCCACCCGTTGTTCTACGAGGACCCCATCCTGCCGGACAACTTTGACGCAATGGCCTTGGTAGCGCAGAACGTGTCGATCCCCATCGCGACAGGGGAACGGATTCACACAATCCACGAGTTCGCGATGCTGCTGGCGCGTGGTGCTGTGCAGTACATCCGCCCGGACGTGTGCCTGGCGGGCGGCCTGACCCACTCCAAAAAGATCGCCGCCATTGCCGAGGCACACTACGTGGGGGTCGTGCCTCACAACCCGCTGAGCCCCATCAGCACCGCAGCCTGCCTGCAACTCGCCGCGTCCATACCCAATTTCACCATTCAGGAATACCCCATCGGTGAACTGGAACCGCCCAAGAGCGAAATCGTCAAGGAGCCTCTCAAGCAAGAAGGCGGATTCTTGATGATCCCGGATGGGCCCGGGATAGGGGTCGAGTTGGCCGATGACGCCGAGGTCAGATTCCCGCCGATCGCATACGGAGAGATCGGCGCCCGTCTGGGTGTCGACGGCTCTGTCGTGGACCAGTAATTCGCGATATTTGTTAAGCTAGATATGGCCCTCCTTTGCTGGCGACAAGGGGAGTGCAGAAGGGCCTGACCCGTCTACCGGGTGAGTGAGGGTGTCCCTCACATACAAATTACTTGTTCTTCTATCAAGAAAAAGACGAATTGAGTCTAATAAGTTAGCCCCCAGAACCTACTTCAGATGGGCGGTGAGCAACGATGCGAGAGGTATTCCGCGAAGCCGTGAAGGAGCTTGGCAAGGGCGAGCCCGTGGTCGTGGCCACAGTTGTGCGCACGAAGGGGTCCACACCCCAGAAGTCAGGCGCAAAACTGCTGGTACGCAGCGACGGCAGCGGCGTGGGTACCCTCGGAGGTGGCTGCGTCGAAGGCGACATCTGGTTTGCGGCGCGTGAGCTGATGAAGCGCGGCGGCGTCGCCGAGCACCGCGACTACGAGCTGAATGAAGACCTGGCCGCAGAGGAAGGTCTGATCTGCGGCGGTACGATGTACTTCCTGATCGACCCGGTATACGAGGCTGGAGACTACCTGCCCTACGCAGATAGCATCGACAACGCCTATGGCGGTGGACCGGCCGCAGCCCTCGTGTCACTGATCAAGGCCGCCGACGGGGACACCACTCCAACAGGCGCGAAGCTGTTCGTCCGGGAGGACGGATCCACCGACGGTACTCTGGGCTCCTCAAAATTGGATGTCGACGCCGTCGAGAGGGCGTTGGATCTGATGGCCCTGGGCAACAACGAGTACGTCACGGCAAACGACGGTGCCGAATACTTTGTTGAGGCATTCACGACTCCGCCGCAGCTAGTACTGGTCGGCGGGGGCCACGTCTCAAACGCAATTGCCCCGTTGGCCGAAACCGTTGGATTCAGAGTATTTGTCACGGATGATCGGGAGGAGTTTGCTAACGCAGACCGCTACCCGAACGCCGCTGGCCTGATCGTAGCATCACCCGAGGAAGCACTTCCCCAACTTCCGATCAATGCCAATACGTACATCGTTGTCGCGACGCGTGGCCATCGATACGACAATGTGGCCCTGGAAGCCGCAGCAAGGACGTCGGCGAGGTACGTCGGTCTGATGGGCAGTAAACGCAAGACGATCTTGATATTCGAAGACCTGATCCGGAGCGGCCTGCCAATGGAACGCATCCGGCAGATACGAAGCCCCATCGGCCTCGATATCCGCGCCCGTACGCCCGAGGAGATCGCCCTCAGCATCATGTCTGAGGTACTGATGTTCAGGCTCGGTGGTGCCGGAACTCCGATGAAACTCGAGGACTGGCGGCTTGACCGCATCCGCGATAAGGTCCTTGCCGAAGAGTCGGCAGGCGTCGCCGACTAAATGGGTCTACCAACGGAGGGCTTCACCTCCTCTCCCTCAAGGGAGAGGACTGGGGTGAGGGTGATCTCCTGCCGCTAATATCCGCCATACTAACCGCCGCCGGCGAAAGCTCCCGCATGGGCCGTCCGAAACCCCTGCTGCCCTGGCACGGCGTGCCCCTCGTGGAGTATCAGATAGCAAGCCTGATTGAAGCAGGGGTCTCCCAGGTAATTGTCGTGCTAGGTCATGATCACGAGGCGATAGCCGCCCAGGTCTCCGGCGACGGCGTCCACAGCGTGGTCAACACTGCATACCGCCAGGGCAAGGCCACGTCCGTTAGGGCTGGATTGACCGCCGTAGACGCCGCAGCCACCGACATCCTCCTGCTAGCCGTGGACCAGCCGCGTCCCCCGGAGATCATTGCTGCTATCATCACCGCCCACGTCAGTGAAGACGCCCTGATCACGTCGCCGCGTTATGCGGGTCGAGGCGGACACCCGTTGATCTTCTCCGCGCGGTTGCGAGACGAGCTGGAGACCATAACTGAGGATAGTCAGGGCGTGCGTGAGGTGTTCCGAGCCCACGCTGACGAGGTCAACGAGGTCGTTATCGTCGATCCGATGATACGCCTGGACATCAACGACCAAGACGCCTACGAAGAAGCGCTACGCCTCTTCGGCGGCTGAGGGCGAAATCACGTCTGGAACCCGTCTCGGTTCGTTCGCCGGGCTGCCAGCACGATCGCGATAGTAATCCCCACAATTGCCGCAACGAGTGGTCGCCATAGCGAATGCTCTGTGGCGAGCGAATAGCTGAACACCGCAGTACTGCAGATTAGTACCATTGCAGTTCCCAACCAGCCCTGCGCGGACTTGAGTGCGATGAAGAAGCACACGGCGATGCTGAGCGCGATCCACGCCCAGGAGAATATTGTTGGTGTCCAGCCATACGTCGGCAAGTGGATCAGCGCGTGACGCCACCATGCCCTAGGGAACAGGTCAAAGCTCAGGTGGACCGCCACGGCCAGCGCGGCGCCTGCTATGAATAGCCGAGCGGGGGCGGGACTCCGCCGTGAACCCAGCACGGCATATAGCAGTAGGGGTACGAGCAGCCCATGCGTGATGATCGAGCGATGCACCAGAAGGTCGGTGCGCTGATCAATGTCGGGGAATCGGAAGCCCACATACAATCCGGCCAGCAATGCGAGCAGGCGGATAACCGGCTTCATCGTCGCTCATCCGCCAAGCCTG
>CAUZNX010000133.1:0-5038 GCA_963580905.1 Dehalococcoidia bacterium
CGAAGAAAGGTAACTCTACGAGGCAGTATCGTGTGCCGTTTAAAGGCAATGCCTTGCCGGCGGCGAGGTCTGCGGGCAGGTCGAGGTCCAGGTGGTTCTCCATGCCCACCAGGAACTCCAGCGCGACTCCCTCTCCCTCCAGGTCGCGGTTGATTCCAGCGACCAGCTCCCGGACATGGTCCACGGACGAATTCTCGCCCACGTCCTTGCGGTGAGGGGTACACACCATCACACGAGTGCCCTGTTGAGCAGCAACCCGCGCCATCGCCATGGTGTCATCTATGGCTTTGGGCCCATCGTCGAGGCCAGGCAGTATGTGACTGTGAAGATCGTACATGTGTAGATTCATCAGGGTATCACGCGAGTCATTAAGCGATATCAAAGACACGGAGTGGGGACTGCAAAACGCACTTGTCTAGCTAGGCCGATTAGGAGGGCTGAGGCCCTTTCGATATGGTCTCGCCCTCCAGGGGGATGGCGGCAGGGATGCTGGCTGGAGCTTCGATAGATGGGAGCACAATCCCACCCGAGAAAACAGCCTTCATTGCGTCCTCAACGGTGATATCCGTACTGACGACATCGTCCTCGGGGACCCATGCTAGCATCCCGGAGGTCGGGTTGGGCACGGTGGGGATGTAGACCACTACCATCGCACCGCTTCCCTCAATGCCTGCATGGAGGTGTCCGGTCACAAAGCCCATTGCTCGGACACCAGGTCGGGGCCAATCGAGGAAGACCACGCGGCTGAAGTGCTGTCCGGTAGTGGATGAAAGAGCGTCGATGGACTGTCGCGAAACGCTGTATATGCTGCCCAGAATTGGGACTCTGCTGAGCAGGGAATCTTCCCAGCCCCGCACTCGCTTCCCAGCAAGAAACGCCCCGGTGATGTATAGCAAGACGAGGGTGATGAGAACGCCGATCCCTGGGAAAGTCCAGGCGAACTCGTCGACGATAGGACTGAAGAAACCTTCCACGTACACATAGACGAAACGCAGTATCAGGAAGGTTATGATCAGGGGAATGAGGATCAAGAAGCCGGACACGATACGGCGACCGACATGGCGCTGCAAACGCGCTAGTGGAGACAGACGCTGTCCCGGCTTTGCGCCGTTCTTCGAATCATCAGATGGGCCCCTTAAGTCATCCACCGTATCACTCTCCGGCTACATTCATCCACGCATCCAAGGTCGCCCGGTCATAGTGACGCGAGAGGCCTGAAGCTACCGTGTCCCAGCCCATGGTTAATGCCTTGGCTCGGGCCGCTTGTCCAACGCGCTCCCTCGTAGCTGTGTCTCCTAGGAGCTGTTCCAGGCGCTCGGCATAGGAATCAGAAGAGGGCCATGGTATCAGATATCCCGTTTCGCCTTCCTCGACGAAAGACTTCGGTCCACCGGCCGCACTGGAGGCGACAATCGGTGTGCCGCAGGCCATTGCCTCGAGTGCCGCGAGCCCGAAGCTTTCGTAATAGGACGGCATAACAAATACATCAGCGGCGCTGTAGTACTTGGGAAGCTCGGTCTGCTCAACGGCTCCGGTGAATGTCACGGAGTCGGCCACGCTCAGGGCCTCCGCCAACTTCATGAGCTTCTGAAGTTCCGGGTCGCTGCCCGGCTCACCGCCCACGATAAGCAGACGCGTGTCGGAGATATCATCGAGCTTCGAGACTGCCGATATCAGGATGTCGACCCCCTTCAGCGGCTCGATCCGTCCAACTGACAGAATAACCTTCGATTCAGTCACGCCCAGTTCCTGGCGAGCCTTTGACTGGTCAATGGGATGGAACAGGTCAAGGTCCACCCCGGCCTGTACGACATCGACCCGCTCGGCATCCACGTCGTACAGGCGGCCCAGATCACTCTTCTCCTGCTCCGTGGAGACAACTATCGAATCAACCGAACGGGCCACCAGCGTCTCCGCCGCGAGCCGGTTGGCAGGTTCGGCCTCGGCGGGCCTCGCCTCCATCTTCGCTCGAGCCAGCGTGTGGAATGTCGTCGTGTGGGGAATGTCCAGCGCTCGGCTAAGCTCCATTCCGGCCAGCCCCGAAAGCCAGTAGTGGGAGTGAATTTGATCGTAGGTGATCCCCTCGGATTCCTGGAACTCCTTCAAGCTCTCCAAGAACTGTGGGATGTACTGCTGCAAGCTCGCCTTCGTCTCGTGATAGGGGCCGGCCTCCAGGTGAATAACCCTGGCGTTGCGCCCCAGGTCCATCAACTGAGCGTCCCTGGTGTCGTGTACACGGGTGTACACGTCTACCAGGTGCCCTCGCTCGCCTAGCTCCCTGGCAACCCTCAACAAATACACGTTCATTCCGCCGGTGTCCCTTTCGCCAAGTCGCGCCACGGGACACCCGTGCATACTCAACATCGCCACTCTATGCATTCCACGCTCCGATGATGTTCATGTTTTGGTCAGCGGGTGTCCGGCAAGTGCGCCAAACTGCCCCTCCGGCACTATGATGCAGTCATCCATGCTAGAGGTTGGGGCGGCACCACAGTCGGCCTCAAACAGCGCTGCCAGAACGAAGGCTAGGCGCGGTGAATAGGTCGCTACCGTCGGACAACCAGCCTATGAATCTCTCGATCCACCGCTCCAAGATCGTATTTGTAGCGCTCAGGCCCCCTGAGAAAATCGAAATAGCGTTTGCCTGCGCCGATGGCCTCCCTGATCGCAAACGCCTTGTTCAGGATTCCAACGCTGAGATATGAAAAGTCAGGATCGTACCCACTATTATACAGTAGGTAGGAGTCCAGATAGTCGAAACTGATGCACGCCGCGACGCGTTTGCCGTCTAGCTCCAAAAGAGCCATTCTGAACTGGTCTTTTGAAGCGAATTCGATTGCCATTTCGGTAAAGAAGCGCTCCCTTTCGGGAGTCATGAACTCGGCCTTGTCCGGTCCGGACTCCTTGTGTAGCCGGAAGAAATCTGGCAGACAGTCCCGAACGCACTGAGGGTCTGAACACATGGTGTGGGAAACATCGCCCGCGGCTTCGAGCTTCCGACCCTTGCGGCGAAGCTCGTGGCGCGCCTTCTTCGGGAGGCTGGCCACGTAGTCGTCCCAGGTGTCAGGCAGGGCCAGCACGGGGGCCACGTCTTCCTGCACAATTTCGACCGCAAACCCCCTGGCCTCGGCCAGCGCTGGCAAAAGCTCCAGGGCAGGCGATCCAGCACGAAGCGACTCCAGCTCGAGTACGCGCCAATCGGCGTCGCGCTCGACATAGTCGATCAGCGCCTCGTAGAAGGGGAGTTCGCGCCCCTCTAGGACGATAAAATCATGGTAATCGAAGAGGTCTGTGCTGCCCAGGAATCTGACCGTCCCATCCTGCACAGCGAGTGGGGCGAGCCCAAGAGGGCCGTCGCTGTCCTGCAGCGACAAGAGGAGCAGCTTATAGCTGCCTCCGAAGTGGTCCCACCAGACGCGCTGCCACTCCGGAGTCAGGAAAACGGTGTTGGCCGCGCTCAGACCGAGCAGTCGGGTCCACTCGGCCTTGGCCGCCTCCAATCCATCGAATAGTATCGCGGTGGATGCCACTATTGCTGAATCATCGATTCGAACTCGCGACGCGTGGCGTCATCGGTCCTGATACTGCCCCGGCTGGCCCGGGTCACAAGCCTGCTCCCCATCTTCCCTACTCCTCGCACCGATATGCACAGGTGTTCGGCGCTGATCACCACGCCGACTCCCCCTGGCTTGAGTGTGTCCATAATGCAGTCCACGAGCTGTTTGGTGAGTCTCTCTTGAATCTGTGGCCGGCGGGCGAGCGCATCGAGGGCCCGAGCTAGCTTGCTCGCGCCGGCCACTCTGCCGTTGGGTACATATCCGATATCCGCTGTGCCGAAGAATGGCAGGAAATGATGCTCGCAAACGGATGAGAAAGGAACATCCTTGAGGACCACCATCTCCGTGTGGCCCTCTTCGAAGCCGGTGGCCAGTGCCTCTGCCGGGTCCTGATCCATACCGGAGAATAGCTCCTCGTACATCGCGGCGATCCGCCGTGGGGTCCCTGAGAGGCCCTCCCTGTTCGGATCCTCCCCTATGGCCTCGATAATAGACGAGGCAGCCTCCTGGATTTTTTGCGAGTCGAACAAATAAGTCCCCTTCCACAACTGTAAATTCGTTCATCATGCCCGAAAGGTCGCACTCCAGCGACTATTTCAAGACGACCGTAGCTAGTGTACAACCAGGGCACATGGCGGGCAAGATTCCGGGCAGCTTGCTGCGCCACCCGTGGTGCTCTTTGGATGTCCTGGCGGGCCACGTTGCGAGGCCCGTTGACACCCCTATTTGCCGGATATAGACTAGCTTTGACCCGTATTCACGATTACAGTCGAGGAGCAACATGACAGATCCAACACCACTTGCCAGTTACCTGTCCCGGGCAGCCGCCAGCGGCGACGCCCCGGACGCCGGATTCATCGCCTACCTTGCATCGCTGCAGCAGATCGCCACGGTCTCACCCGATGTAGCCCGCAGCATCGTCGCCGAGTTGGCGGACCAGCGCGGCAACCTCAAGATGATCGCCAGCGAGAATTTTTCGTCGTTGGCCGTGCAGCTTGCGCAGGCCAATCTGCTCACGGACAAGTACGCCGAGGGCTACCCGTTCCACCGCTTCTACGCAGGCTGTGACAACGTCGACGCCGTCGAGAGCCTGGCGGCATCGCTTGCCGTCGAGATTTTCGGCGCGGATCACGCGTACATGCAGCCCCACTCCGGCGCAGACGCCAACCTGGTCGCCTACTGGGCCATCCTCTCGGCGCGCATCCAGGTCCCCTTCATGGAAAAGCTGGAGCAGACCGACCCGTCGGCGCTTTCCGACGATGAGTGGGGCGAACTTCGGTCGGACCTGGGGAACCAGCGGCTGCTCGGGATGAACTACTACTCCGGTGGTCACCTGACCCACGGGTACCGTCACAACGTCTCGTCTCGGATGTTCGACGCTTACTCCTACGATGTGGATCGCGAAACTGGCCTGCTCGACTATGACGCCATAAGGGCTAGCGCACAGGACGTAAAGCCCTTCATTCTCCTGGCCGGGTACA
>CAUZNX010000134.1:0-5032 GCA_963580905.1 Dehalococcoidia bacterium
CTCACTTAAATGATAGGTCTTCATCCTTAATACATCTTAAGACCCTCACTCAGACTATGCCCCGGGGTATGGACCATGGGGGTGGGAGGGGTATGTATTGTTAGGGTGTTACACGGATCAGTTTGTAAAACTGTTAACCACCTTATGTGGGTTAGCTTAGATATTCCTTATGGGTATGCATATTAGAAGAGCCCGGAGCCCCCAAGGCGAGAGGGCTCTTCTTAATAAGTTATTAACTCTTAATAAGGTATTAACTAGCCCATATTAACCCATTTAATACGGATTCACGGTCAACAGGCACGTAAGCTACTACCCTATCTACTACCCTACAGAGCTGACGTAATCTGATGATCAGTTCGTATCTCGGAGGGGCTAGGCGGGAGCCAGGCCACCCATGGGGGGTATAGGTAGATGAGCTTCCGGCACTTATCTGGAATAACCCGTCAACAGCTAGGGTATGCCTAGGAGGCCATATAAGACTCACTGAGAGGCCTTAGCGGTATCTGTCGGAGAGTTGCCTAGATTTAGATAGATGGCCTGTATGAGTGACGGTTTGGGCTTATGAGTCAGTGTGATAGTTAGGGTATCGTATTACGATTAAATACCATGTTTACAGTTGGTTATGGGTTTAGTGCTTATGGGTATAGTTACCCATGCTAGGGTGGATTGCTTTAGGCTTAATATCGCTAGTGGATACGTACCCCCGAAGTACGAAAACGACACCTAATTCGTAGTTAGTAATTCCAATTTCTTTATTATTATCAGATAGTTAAGGCATGGTGTAATTAGTAGGTATGGGCCCAATAGGGCTAACTACACCAAACTGGGGCGGTGGGTGGATGTCTGACAATCTCATCATCATTGGCTTCGATAGCGAATGGGTGGCCCAGGATAAAACATCCAACCATGTTCTCAGTTATCAATATGCCGTTAAGGTCGGCTCAGAGATGCATCGGGGTATCGGCGAACCCGACACCGATTCCGGAACTGGGACTGGTGACGGCACCTTCGACCACCCCCTGAAGCAGCCGATATCGCACGAATAGAACGTGATCAAAATCCTGCGGTGACGTTCCTGAGGAAAGCGTTAAGACGACACGGAAATCCGATGGAAATTGTAACGGACGTCGATGGGATTTCCGGGCTAACCCAACACGATCGAGGGCAGCCACAGGGACAGCGCGGGGAACGCATGGACCACGGCCAGTGCGACCAGCATGGCCATGAAGAACGGCGCGCTGCCAATGGCAACCTCGCTGAACGGCCGGTGCTTGGAGATGCCATGGATGACGTAGAGGTTCAGCCCTACCGGCGGCGTGAGCAGACCCACCTCCGTAATGAGGACGAAGGCCACGCCGAACCACACCGGATCGTAGCCAACCGCCGTGACCACCGGGAAGATCACGGGCAGGGTGATGATCATCATCGAGATCCCGTCGAAGAAGATGCCCATGAAGAAGTAGATGGTATAGACAAGCAGCATCACCATCAGCGGTTCGAGCTGCGCGGCCATCACCATGTCCGCGAGGGCGCTCGGAATTCGCAGGTTGGCGAGTACCACCCCGAGGAGATTCGCGCCGACGATAATGAACATGATGAAGGCGGTTGAACGCGTGGTCGCCTTCAATGCCGCCCAGAGAATGTGCCGGTCGAGCGTGCGCAAGACCGCGGCCATGAGAAGCGCTACGAAGGCGCCGACTGCGGCCGCCTCGGTCGGCGTCATGACGCCGGCATAAATTCCGCCGAGGACCACGGTCATCAGAAGTACGATTGGAATCAGTTCCGCCGTCCCGAGCAGCCGGCTGCGCCAGGACACGAGCTGCTCTGCTGGCACCAGATCCCGATTGAGGACCACGCGGATGCCGATATAGACCATGAACAGCCCGGTCAACAGCAGGCCGGGAATGACGCCAGCCAGGAACAAACGGACGATGGAGGTCTCCGTGATGACGCCGTAGATAATAAAGGCGATGCTCGGGGGGATCAGCGGACCGAGGGTACCGCCGGCGGCAAGGGAACCCGCCGACAGCCTGCGGTCGTAACCGCGCTTCTCCAGCTCGGGCAGGGCCACGGTACCGATGGCGGCGGCAGTGGCGACACTGGAGCCCGATACGGCCGAGAAGATGGCGCACGCGCCGATGTTCGCGTGGAGCAGGCCGCCGGGTAGAAGCTGGAACCATCGCGAAAGGCCGCGATACAGCTTCTCGCTGAAACCGGTGCGCAGGATGATCTCACCCATGAAGATGAACAGGGGGATCGCCGTCAGCACGAAGTTGTAGGTCAGATTGAAGGCGGTGACGCCAATCGTGCCGGACAAGGAACCGCCGAGCAGAAAGTAATACCCAAAAAATGCCGAGAGCAGCAGCGCGAGCGCGATGTGCTGCCCGAGCAACAGCAAGATGATAAGCGGCACCAGCAGATACAAGATGACTTCCACGAAGCTACTCCCCCCTGCTAACGGAACTTCCATCATCATCGGCTGAGTCAACCCCCGACTCGGCCTCCATCGAGCGCACAAACGGGTACGAGTCCCGGTCCCCGTCTGCCTGCTCTGCGTAATTGATGACGGCGTAGAGCTTCCTGCACACCAGGAGCACCAGTACGAGCGTCAGGATAGACAAGCCAATGGGCAATGCCGACTGTGGAATGTAAAGAGGCGTGTTCAACGCCCCGAATGCATCCTTTCGGCCGTACTCGTAGGAGCGCAGCGCTGTGCGCACGCCATGCCACGCGAAAAAGCCAGCGACCCCGGTGGACAGAGTCAGAGTGAACAGCTCGAGCATGTCCCGAAAGCGCCGCGGCACCCTGCTGACGAAAAGGTCGATCTTAATGTGGCCACCGGCCAACATGGCCTCGCCAAGAGCCAGGAAGATGAGCCCGACCATGAGGTAACCGACGATCTCGGGTGCCCAGACGACCGGGATGCCGAACACATAGCGCATGAAGACGGCGCCGGTGATCAACAGGCACATGGCAAGAACGGTCACGGCGGCGATGGTCGCCGAGGCGTTGGCCAGAGCGACGATAAATCGCTCTACGGCCCGACCAACTCTGCGCAGCACTCCCAAGATTAGCTTCCCCTGTGTGTCGCGAATTCTTATTGTTTCCTGAACGAGCCATCGCTCCATACTCGACACCTCCCACAGCAAACTCTTTCTATGACGGGCGCCCAGTTTCGACACTATACGGTCGTCGACATCATCTTGCACACCTGCAAATTTGTGTATTATAGTGTAGCAATGTGTTAAATGAAAATTCTGTTCCCTGACCTAAAGTGGCAACGGGTTTCTTCGGCTTGTTAAGTTGAGCTTTAGGTAGTTCACGATAACATTACCAGGAGGCGAACCAACATGAGAAGTTTGGCATACGTATCAAGTTTGGCCGCGGTATTCTCGCTTTTGCTCACTGTGGGGCTCGGAGAAGCCGGCGCGCAAGAAGCGAAGACCTACAAGTGGAACGTGCCCGTCATCTGGACCCTGCCGCACCACGTCAGGACCGAGCAGGAGGCGATGCGAGCGCGGGTCCTTGAGCGCACCGGCGGAAAGATGGATATCTCGCTCTTCCAGTTCGGTGAGGTCGGTCTGGTCGACTCCGACGTGCTCAGCATCGTCCGCAGTGGCGACTTCCCGCTGGTGGAGCTTGACGGTGCGAAGACGTCGGGCGACGAGCCTCTCTTCCTGATCTTTAACCTGGCTGGCCTCGCCTCCAGCATCGAGGACGCGATAAAGATCGGCAAGGCGACTGAAGACCTGCGCAAGCAAGCACTCGACGAGTGGAACGCGGTCGAGATCGGCCTGGTCCATTACTTGCCGCCTCAAGCAATCTTCAGCAAGGGGCCCGTGCGCACCATCGATGACCTGCGCGGATTGAAGCTCCGCGTCTCCAGCAGCACTTTGCTCAGCGCCTTCAAACTCGTCGGTTCCCAGCCGCAGCTCATCCCCTGGGGCGACGTCCCGGCGGCGCTGCTTCAGGGGGTGGTCGAAGGTGCCGTCACCAGTCCCAGTTCCGGAATCGGTGTCGGGTTCGCCGATACCACGAAATACATGACGACGATGCCGCTCTCGGACCGCATCTCCTGGATTATGAACAAGGATGCCTGGAATAAGCTGCCCCCGGCGATTCAGAAGGTCCTTCGAGAGGAGTCCAAGGCCGCGGGCGACCGCATCCAGGCGAACTGGAACCGGGAGGAGGCTACCGTGGGTAAGTTGGTGCACGACGCCGGAATGACGTTCGTCCAACCGTCGAAGGAATTCCAGGCCGGGATAGCGAAGCTACTGCGCCCGGTCTGGGACGAGTGGGCGGCGAAGACCAAATACGGACCCAATGCGCTCAAGCGCGCGCTGACCGAGTTGGGACGCAACTGATCGATTGCCGTCGGGGCCACCACACGAGAGCGCTGCAATGCACGCCGTCTTGGCCGCCTCGCAGCAAATGACGAGATGAGCGATCTTGCGTCGAGTGCCCGGGCCGAGTGGCGCCTGCCCGGGCCAAGGGCCTCGAATTCTTCGCCGTGGCGATCGCGCTTATCTCCGATAGTGCGTTTCCTCCGGCGGCTGACGGAGCTGTCCATATCCAGGACGATTGCCTTCAACGGCTTGCGCCGATGCACCGCGTCAATCCATGCGCCGGACAAATCGACGAGGGCGGCGAGGTTATCATTCGTCGATAGAAGCTCGGTCTCGAACCGGCTCATCTGGCTGGTGGATGCGCCGCCGCGCTCGATGGCCTTGCCGCCGACGATCCAACGCATCGCGGGATCGCGTCCCAGTCTGTCTGCGTCATTCACATCTTCATATCCGGCGAGACGACCATAGACTGATTGGCGCAGCAGACCGACCAAACCATGCCAGCCGTTCTTGCCTGTCCGACTGTCGGCAAGCATCGATATATGGAGAATCCCGGTTAAGGCTGCACTGGCATGGTTGGCGTTAGCTCTGGCTTCTGTGGTGTAACGAGGAAGGGCATATGGTCCAGACTGTGTTTCTATAATCCTACGTGCTGCCCATAGGGATGCACCTACCAATGGCACGAG
>CAUZNX010000135.1:0-5028 GCA_963580905.1 Dehalococcoidia bacterium
AGGGTCACGCCGATGAGGCCGATGGCCACCACCGATACGCCCATCACAGAACCGGAACTGAAGGCGACCTTGAGCGCCGGGTTCAATCCCTCCTGGGCCTTCACGACGGTTCGTGAGTTGGCTCGGATGGCAATGCTCATGCCGATAAAGCCTGCCAGCGCGGAGCCTATTGCGCCGATAAGGTACGCGATAGCGGTCGACGGCACGCTGCGATCCGCGTCAAACAGTTCGCTCGCCTCCGCGACACGACCCGTCACGTCGTAGTCGATGAATACTGCGAGGATCACGGCCATGACAACCACGAACATGCCCAGCAGTCGGTACTCTCGCGACAGGAAGGCCATGGCCCCTTCTTGTATAGCGCGACCGATGAACTGGACGGTTTCATTACCCTTGTCCAACTTGACGATACGTATCGCTTGGATCAGGGCAAACAGGAGGCCGACACCGCCGGCCGCAAAGGCGATAGAGACAATGGTCATTTTGGCATCTCCACAAAAAAACCTCCCTCGGGAGGGAGGATAGCTATATAAAACTCCACAGGGGCTTGACTCGTGAAAAAACTAACATACGCCATGGGGCCAGTCAAGCGGCTGAGCCGAAGGCAGACCCCGTAGGGCGGGTCTGGAACACGCCCACTTTTTCTCAGGCCGTTGGGGCCCCTGAGCTCTCGCCAAGCGATCTCTGCAACTCGGCCAACTTTCCTTCAAGGCGACGCTGGCGTATGGCCACAGTCAGGTCTCCACGGGTCCGTTCCAGTACGCCACGGGCCATATCCGTACTGCGGCGCAGACCCCGTGTCACGGCATCGGGGAAGTCCATCGAGACCAGATGACTGTAGATATCGTCCATAACGCCCAGCAGCTCCTCGCACCGGCTCACATCGTCGCGTCGGAGCCCGTCCAGGATAAAGCGGCGCATCTCGCCTGCTGCCTCCGCCATCGCGTTCATGTATGGAGCAGCCCCGATGCCAAGCTCTTCAGGACCTGCCAGCGGCCTGCCCTCCGCAAAGGAAAGGGTTGCGCTGGCCTCCGCATACTCCTTCACTGCGTCCTCAACGAATCCCGCGTAGTAGACACGTGGATGGTCGGCAAGCAGCTCGTCCAGCTCGCTTTTCAGGTCCGATACCGCCTGCAAAAGCTCGTGCGCCTGGTCCCATTCCGCCCGATGCGTGGCCCTGATGCTATTCGCCGAGTTCCGCACGATCTCGCGGGACAGCCTCAGGGCCTGTTCGCGCGCGTTGTGCGTCTCCACAAACGAGGCCCTGGACGTCTCCGACACCGCTGCCAGCTCGGCTTTCCGATCGATGGTCATGATCACCTCGTATTGGTGGGCTTGATTCTAATTTGCGTTTGAGATAGCTTCCACGAGCGACTTCGTAGCCGTCCGTGGGTCGTCCGCAAGGGTTACGGCGCCAACCACGCAAATGCAGTCCGCGCCGACCACTACAACCTGTCTAACGTTGCTCTCGTTAATGCCGCCTATCGCGACTATGGGCTGGTCAGCGAACTGCTTGGCCGTTTTTACAAAATCTGGCCCCACGACCTGGCGTGTGGACTTACCCATCGTGCTCGTCGGGAACACAGCGCCCACCGCCAAGTAGTCGGCCCCCATAGTTACCGACTCTGAGACCTCGTCCATATTGTTGTTGGAGCGTCCGACCAGACGCTCCAAGCCCAGAAAACGTCGGGCCTCCGGCACAGGGAGATCCTGCTGCCCAACATGTAGACCGGCGGCCCCAGATGCGGCCGCCAGCGTTGGATCGTCGTTCATGATAAAGAGGGCGCCGTGCTCATGGCACAACGCACCCATTTCGAGGGCTTCGGGCAATATATCGGCAGCAGCGCCGTTCTTGTTGCGGTATTGCAGCACCATCGCGCCGCCTTCCAGGGCGGCACGTGCGACCTCAGGAACCGGCCTGCCTCCAGTAACCTCCGGGTCGATGATCACATAGAGACCGCGAACACGCGCCGCAGCCTCGCTACGCACATCATTCCCAACCCGCTGCAGCACCCGGGTCATGACCTTTTGGGCCTGAGATACCCACTCCGGCTTCAGCACCGGGCCGTCGCCCTCTTTGACCGAGGTCAGCGTGACAAGTGCGTCCTCTACCTGAATGGCTGCCCGCAGGGCCAGGAGTCCCGGTTTGGCTGTGAGACCCCGGTAACCCAGGCGGCGCTCCTGACTCTCGGACTGCGTCAGATCGCTTGCGCCCTCCAAAGGCAGCGCCTCTCGGAGCATGCGAATGTCGGAGTAGAGGCCCAACGGCGCTGTGACGAATGCCTCCAGCAGCCGAATATTCTCTACGAGTGCGTGTGTTTGAGCGGCAACGAAGGGGTTCATGGCGAAAATTCTAACACGGGTCCACGGACTACGACGGCCTTGCTCAGGAAGTGTGGCGTTGCAGGGATTGCCCGTCGCGCACGGCTCCTCTGAGCCATCGTTTGTGTTGACCATGTTGAGGCACGGTCTTGGCGGGCGATTGTTGGTTCAAAGCCGATTCAGATGCTGAAGAGCGTGGTTCGAACTAGCTCACCCCTCGACCGCATTCTCGACGATGTCTATACGCCGCAGCCGCCCGTCGTGGCCTATCTCTACAGCTACAACGTCGATGCGCCAGTCGCGCTCCTCCGACTCGTGGACCTGCAGGTATTCTTGGGCCGCCGCTGTCATTTTGGAGCGCTTCTTGGGCGTTATGGACTCCTCTGGCGAGCCGGTCCCAGTGCCCCTTCGGGTTCGTACTTCGACAAACACTATGGTCCCGCCGTGTTCAGCAACCAGATCGATCTCGCCGGACGCGAATCGGACGTTGGCGGCTACGATGGTATAGCCCTTGGACTCCAAATGGCGTCTCGCCAGCCCTTCGCCGGCCATGCCAAGACGGATTCGAGGTGTGCTCATCTCGTTGCTGCTGAACCCTTGATGGGCTCGAAGCTGAATCGATGAATAGGGCAGGGGCCTAGCTCCTCCAGAATCCGCATGTGCTCCCCGGTCCCGTATCCCTTATTTTGCGCAAAGCCGTAGCCGGGAAATTGATCGTCAAACTCCTCCATCATGCGGTCACGGGTCACCTTCGCAACCACCGACGACGCCGCTATCGACAGGCACGTAGCGTCGCCCTTGATGATTGCCAATTGCGGTATATCGACGCCGGGCAGCGGGAATGCGTCTAGCAGCAGGAATTGGGGCATTAGGGCCAATGCGTTCAGCGCCCTGGTCATCGCGAGACGTGTAGCAGGCACTATGCCCAGCTCGTCAATCTCCAAAGCCGACGCGGCTCCACTCTGAAATCCCAGAGCCTCCTCTTGCAGGTGACCAAAGACCTTCTCGCGCTGTATCCGCGTCATGACCTTGCTATCGCGAATATCTTTAATCCACGACCCGGAAAGGTCTCTTGGCAGGATAATCAGCCCCGCCACGACCGGTCCAGCCAACGGACCTCTGCCAGCCTCGTCCATTCCGGCGATGAGCGAGTAGCCCTGGGCCAGGAGCGCAGTCTCCTCGCTGTTGTCAGGGCGCGGCCGCTCGCTGCGGGGCTTCTTTGCTTTGGAAGTCTTCACGGGAGTCAGTCACCATGTGTATCGAAAAGTCTCGAAGCCGCGCTCGGATGTTAAACGGCGCTCGGCAGTCCGACCTGAGCCACCTGAATCGGAGATGGCTCACGGACCTCGATGAAGCCCCCACCGACAACCTCGTCACCGTTGTAGAACACGGCAGGCTGACCCGGCGTGATGGCGCGCTGCGGCTCTTCGAACTGGACCGTAGCCCAATCTCCCCGCATCGTTAGCGTAGCTCGGTTCGCTGAGGACTTATAGCGAATCTTGACAGTCACAGGTATCGGACCCTCCGGCGGGTGTCCTGACGTGAAGGAGAGCCCAGAGGCCCACAGGATGTCTCGATACAGATCGCTCTCCGCACCGACCGTGACACGGTTGGTCTCAGGGTCGATGTCTGTAACGAACACAGGACTTGTACCACCGCCCGGGAGTCCCAGTCCACGACGCTGGCCGATCGTGAAGAACTGCACGCCGGGGTGCTGCTTGATCAGTGCACCATCCATGTCAACGAGGTCGCCAGGCCTGGGCGTCCCTCGATCCTCGATGAACTTGCGATAGTCGCCACTTGGAATGAAGCATATCTCCTGGCTGTCTGGCTTGTCCGCCACCGCGAGCCCGGCATCAGCAGCCATTTCGCGTACATCTGCCTTGTCTACCTCGCCAATGGGCAACAACAGCCTGCTCAGCTCCGCCTGTCCAAGTGTGAACAGCACGTAAGACTGATCTTTGCTGGCGTCCAGCCCCTTCAGCAATCGGTAAGCTTCATCAGTTTTCGCAACGCGAGCATAGTGACCCGTTGCAATGTAGTCCGCATCCAGGAATAGGGACCGCTTCAGCAGGAAATCGAACTTGATCTTGTCGTTGCATGCGAGGCACGGATGAGGAGTACGACCGCGATCGTACTCCTGGCAGAAATAATCAACCACGTGTTCCTGGAACTCACGCTCCAGGTTCATGACGTAGTGGGGCACACCAATCTTCTGGCAGACCCGCCGAGCATCGTCGATGTCCTCTACCGAGCAGCACCGCTTGGCGCTGGCCGGAACATCGCCACGCTCCTCAGTCCAAAGTCGCATGGTCACGCCCACGACATCGTAGCCCTGCTGTTTCAACAGCAGCGCTGCGACAGATGAGTCCACGCCACCGGACATCGCAACTACAACGCGTCCCTTTGTCATCCGAAAATCGTAACACAGCCGGTACCGCGGGCGCTTAAGCAGGAAGGGCATACTACTCCGTGAGGCCAGATTCGCATTGGACCTGTTGTGTGATTTTCGCCTGATGAGAATTCGAGGTGACAGCCGCCCACCCGGATGGCCTACTTGAGTCTGTATTCCAAAATGAGGCATGAGAGACCTACCCAGGGTCTTTATTGCAGCTTCTCAGACTGGTAGAATCTGTGGCTAAGCCAGCCCGTCCACGGCTCACGCGGGGATAGGGGAGGCAAATGGCTCCGGATTTTGCGGGGCAT
>CAUZNX010000136.1:0-5026 GCA_963580905.1 Dehalococcoidia bacterium
ACGCCAACCGAAGGGCGATATTTCGTCTCGGGCGGCCCACCAGACTCCGTGCGGACCAGTTCGCGAAAGGACGAGTTGGTCTGGGTAAAAGAAAAGCCCCCTGGCAGTGACCTATTTTCCCACACCTTTGCAAGTGCAGTATCGTCAGCGCTGAGGCGTTTCACTTCCGTGTTCGGGATGGGAACGGGTGGGGCCGCCTCGCTAGAACCACCAGGGAGCTTTATTATCAACTTTGTTATGGCCGAGTAGACGCGAATCTGTCGCATCATTTCTGTACCCGGTCTAAGAATGCCCTTGCAGTATACCGCCGACCGACTCCACCGTCAATACAATTCTTCCACGAATATGGCAGTAATTCTATGGTGACCGCACGCAGACGAGGTACGGCGGTCACTCCTCCCAGAGTCCACTCGCCTGTCCCAACCACCGTAGGTGCTCAACTCGCATCAGACCGTAGTTGTAGAAAGCGAACCCGCCAGCGCCGCCGCGTTTGCACGCCGTCAGCATATCGGACAGCGCATCGGAGCTGTCGAAGGCGCTCGGCGACGCCTGCACGATCATCTTGGCGCCGGTTGTCAGTCTGCGTTTCATCGGCTTGATCGCGTCCGGGATTGGCCCGGTCACGGACTGGTCTATTAGTGGCGCCACTCGCCCGACGGACAGTCCTAGCGCAATTTCGTCATCCTGATCCAGATGATTTGCCTGCACCGCGATGTCGCCGCGGGACCTGATCGTGCGTACGACATCCTCGAACAGCGATGATCCTATGCCGGAGCGGACCTCCAAGAATGCTCGCAACTGGCCTCCGAACGCCGCGGCGAGTCGTGTGGGGGTGACCGGCTGCACAGATTCGGACTGGCTCGGTAGGTTTGGAAGCTCTGCATTGAGGTACCGTGCCACGTCGCTCCGCAACGCCTCGCCGTCCACCCCGTCCGCCGATGCCGCTTCAATACAGTGATCGCACATGCACAGTCCCATCAGGAAGCTGCACCACGGCGTGATCGGGGTAAGTACCTTGGGATTTGAGAAGCCGTGACCAAAGGGCAGAAAGTTGAGAGACTCTAGATGGACGGCATCCGGGTTCAGCCTTTCCAAGATGTCCTCAGTAAGCGTCAGGAAGTACTGGCGCACATCGGGAGCGCCGATGCAGAGATGCGACATGTGCCGGTTGCCGAGGGCGTCCTGTTGGGCCAGGTCTGGGTACTTCCTGGCAAGATAGTGGTCGTATGCGTACACGATCCACGCAGTCAGGGACATGCCTCGCTCTTTGATGCGTTCGGCCTGCCTTTCCAGGTAGTCGGGCCTGTCCACAACCTCGCTGACTCGAGGTTTTATCGCCGTGGACTCGTATCTCGCGGGGTCGGCTTGGAAAAGGGTCATCCCGTCCTCGCCGTAGTAGAGCTTGCGAACGGGGTTGTGGGGCAGAAAATAGGTCGCCGTGTGGTAGCTAGTAGCCAGAGCGACATCGTTGAGCCCGGCAACATGCTGGATGTTGTCCAGTGCTGCGTCTAGCCCTTCGTCCGCCAGGTCCCACGGGTAGGTATATATGGATGCTTTCATGTGTGTCCCTTGCCATCGAACATCGCTGGGTGCAGATCGACATATTTTACACCGAGGGCGGGTCTGCCGCGTTGACCCATTGGAAAGGTTGCTTCACCGGTCTACCGATCTTTGGTACTTGAGCGCATCCTCTAGATTCCCGCCCTCCGGTGCTACAATGGGCGCTCCCGAAGTCCATGACTACCTTAGGAGAGAGCCCATGACGAAGCCGCTTCCCACTGTAATCCTCGGAAGGACTGGATTGCGGGTAACCCGCCTCGGCTATGGCGCAGCCCACCGCAAGCCCCAATCCGACGAGAACGCGAAGGCCGTCCATGAGGCGGTCCTGGACTCCGGCATCAACTTCATCGACACCGCCGACGACTATGGCAATAGCGAGGAGTTGATAGGTCGCTACATGTCGGGTCGCAGTGGGGAATATCACATCGCCACGAAGTGCGGCGGTTCCGAGTCAGGCCATGTGTGGACACGCGAGAACTGCCTCCGGACGATGGAGGAGAGCCTGGAGCGGCTCCAAACCGACAGCATCGACATCATGCAGCTCCACAATCCGTCAGTGGCCGAGAGCGAAACGGGAGGACTGGTGGACGCGCTGAAGGAGATGCGTGACTCCGGCAAGGTGCGCTGGATAGGTGCATCAACCACACTGCCTCACCTGCCAACCTATCTAAGCTGGGACGTGTTCGACGTGTTCCAGATACCTTACTCCGCCCTCGAACGCGAGCACGAGGACTGGATCACCAAAGCGGCCGAGGCTGGCGTTGGTATCGTAATCCGTGGTGGAGTAGCGATGGGCGAACCTGGCGTTGGCAAGGGCTCAGTAGATCAATGGCGAAGGTTTGAAGAAGCTGGGCTGGACGGATTGCTCGAAGACGACGAAGATCGCACCACATTTTTACTCAGGTACACGCTGACCCACCCCCACGCGGATACGATCATTGTGGGCACAGTGAATCTCGAACATCTACGCCAGAATGTTGAGGCAATCCACAGAGGGCCGCTCTCAGACGACGTATACGCCGAGACCAAGCGACTTCTGGACGCCATTGGCATCAGTCCGGCCCCAGTGAGCTAGGAATCCACATGTGAATGGAGTGCAAGGGGTTGCGACCCTTTGCATCCTTAGAGGTGAGAATGTACCTAGGTGTGCAAGGGCTCATGCCCGAGGACCTCGGTGAAGTGACCGAGGCTACGATGGCCAGAATCCGCCAACATGGGTTTACGGGCGTGGCGGCCAGGTACTTCGAGCCGTTGTCTGCGACTAGGGAGTCAGTGACGCGGCTACGCGACATCATGGAAGCTGGTGGGGTCGACCCTTGCCAGGCGGTTGCGGCGCACCCGGACTTGCTGGCGTCGTCGCCGGAGGTGCGTAGTGAAGGCATACGGGCTATGCAACACATGTGCCGTGTGACGCGGTGGCTGGGAGCGAGCAACCTCTATGTGCGACCTGGCAGCCGCAATCCGGCGGGCTCATGGTACCCACACCCCGACAACTTTACCGAGGAGGCGTTCTCAACCCTCGTAGACTCTTTACGACAGGTGTGCGCTGCGGCCGAGGAGCACGGCGTCATGCTGGCCGTGGAGGGGCATACGCTGTCGATACTGGACACGCCGGAGCGAATACGCGATCTGATCGTGGCGGTCGGCTCCCCCACTCTGCGCTTCAACGCCGACCCCGTAAATTTCGTGTCCAGCCTTCGCGAGGCCTACTCGACAACGGAGATGATCGACCGTCTATTCGATGTCCTGGGTGAGTACACGATTTGCGGCCACGCCAAGGACTTTTTCGTAGAGGACCGGCTTGTGCTTCACCTTGAAGAGGCCGCGGTTGGCGAGGGTCTATTGGACCAAGCCACCTTCCTTCGGCGTTTCGAAGAGTGCTGCCCGGACGGGTACGTCCAGATCGAGCACTTACCAGACGACAAAATTCCCGCTGCCCGCGAGTCACTGTTCAACACCGGCGTCGCTGCCGGCATCGCGTGGAAGGGACTGTAGCGGCAACGTCGGTGTTGATGAGGAGGCCGGATATGGTCAGACGCGTACCGATGCTCGTGTACCACCACGTGTACGAGGACGACGACCCAGGGCTTGCGAGCACGACGGGTGTAAAGGCCACCGGCACGATAGACGTCTCGGAGTTTCGGAGGCATTTGTCGTATCTGGCAGGGGGGGGATGGAACGCCGTCTCCACCACAGCGGTTGTGGACTGGCTTGCGGGTCGTGGCGAGCTTCCTGATCGCGCCGTTGCACTTCACTTCGATAACGGCTGGCTAGACACAAGGACCATCACCTTGCCGATCATGGAGGAGTACGGTCTCAAGGGCACCTGCTATGTGATCAGCGAGGGGACGGAAGCCGCATCGAATGGCACAATTGCTGCGATACACACGTCAACTGAGGGTGCCGTTAGCAAGCCCTGTATAACCTGGAAGCAGGCAGAGGAGCTACTTGCAGCAGGATGGGAGATCGGCGCACACACGGCCACCCATCCGAGACTGGCCGAGTTGCTTGCGAAGCAGGGCGTGAAAGCCGTTGCAGATGAGATCGAGGACTCGAATCGGGCATACGCGAATGCCCTGGGGTTTATTCCAAGCCACTTCGCATATCCGAGCGGGTCGCGGGACGAAAAAACCGACGCCATACTAGGGCCGCACTACAAGTCGTTGAGATTATGGCACTTTAGTCGTCCACAGGTTTGGTCCTTCACCGATGAAACAACATCGCCGATGGCGCTGGACTGCCAGAACGTGGACAACACGGTCGCGTTCGAGGATTTCAAACGTATCTTTGACGAGGCGTTAGCAGACTAGCGGCTAGTCAGAGTCGACATCGAGGGGGCGCATGGCGCGCCAGTCTCGTAGGATCTGATCGTCATGAGGGAATGGTAGCGAGGGCAGATCCGAGATCGGGAAGGTGGCGGCCTCGTCTGCGTCATGACCGGGAGAGAGGTTTCCTCCGATCACCTCTGCCGAGTAGACGGCCAGGATAACCGGAGAGCCGGTTTCGGAGTATACGCCCACGAGCCCGGTGATACTGATAGCAAGCCCCGTCTCTTCCTGCATCTCCCTGGCTGCCGCGTCCTCGACGAACTCTCCCCTGTCGACGAAACCGGATGGGAACGCCCACCGGCCGCGTTCCGGTTCGACCCCCCTCTTCACGAGCACCAGGCCGCCGTCGAGCACGACGAGTACGGCTGCGGCGACCTTTGGATCCTGAAACGCGATGAAACCGCATGCCGGGCAGGCGCGTCGTACCTTGCGCTCGATGGTCCTGTCTACCATCTCGCCCCCGCAACGCTGGCAATAGTTGATATCGTCTCGCACTCAGTCACCTGCTGTAGTTAGGAAAGGGTACAGGGTTACGAGTTTGAGGTACAGGGTTGGCGTCTGCTACCGGTGATATACTCGCCGCTATCGGCCCAATCGATCGACAAGCGGTAGGAGTGAAGCATGTCCAACGATCCGAG
>CAUZNX010000137.1:0-5010 GCA_963580905.1 Dehalococcoidia bacterium
CTAGTATCGTGCAACTCGACCACAAGATAGTGGCCTTTCAATACGCTGTCCTCTTCGCTACTCATGTCCGGGCAATCCCCTTATCGCAGAACGCGCGCGTCTCCGACGCGCCGGGTGACGCGCTGCTGATCCAGGTAATCGAGCAGCGCGAGGGCATACTTGCGGCTGGCTCCGAACATATCTCGGACGTCGGCAACTGTGATCTCACCATGGTCCTCAATACGCGTCTTCACGCCATCGAGCATTTCCTCGTACGCGCCAGCGTCGAACACCACACTATCACTAACCTTGACTATCCGTCCCTCGTCGGCGAGCAAGCCTAGCAACTCGGTGTCCAGAGGGGAGTCGGTGGGCGGTGAGTAGGGGTTCGTTTTGAGAGTATCAACATATTGGTCGGCGACGAGTCGCTGCTCGTCCGATATTGTCCGAACATGTCCGGCCCGTCGAACAGCCGTGCCGTCCTCGACCAGCAGTCCACCCGCCTGCAACCGGGCAAGGACGTGTCCAAAGACCCGCTGTTTCATGCCGAGGCGGCTTCTGATTTCCTCTCTGGGGGCACCGGTCCTCAGCGGATACTGGCGGTGGTAGCCGTCCAGGAAATCGCCCGCCTTGATGACCAGCCCCGACCATCCCGCAGCCGTGTATACCATCGTTCCGGGGCCTATAGGACCGTCCCCAAGAATTACTGTGAGCCCTTCGGCAACGAGACCTTCCAACTCGGTCCGCACAACATCGTCGCTAAGGTTGGCGCGTTTTACGAGGTCGTCGAACACTGACGGTTCCGACGCCTCGATGCTCTTGACGATGATGTCTCGATCGGTACCCTGACCCATCACTTCCAGTCTGTCCAGGATTGGGCGATGGTTTCGGCGGTGTCTCCGGGCGTGTGGCTCGACGACGTGCCCTCCACCAATGGTTGCATTGTTGGACCTGATTACGAAGAAATCGCCCTTCACGATGGCCCCGGGACGGTCCAGTTTGAGCTGGGCCCAGGTGGTATCTCCGGGATAGGCCATGTCTTTTTCCAGGAGTCTGACCCTGGCTACGGTCTCGCTACTGCCGACGTGCACGGTGGCGAACATGTTGTGGCGAACGGGTCTTGGGGCGTCGGCGAGGACCTTGAGTCGAACGTCGATGGCGGTGGACGACTCGAGCCAGCCCGACGTGGTGAGTACTTCGCCTCGGGCGACGTCCTCGTGACTTATTCCGGCGAGGTTGGCCGCGACACGGGTCCCAGGGGAGACGCGGCCCAGCTTGTTTTTGTGGGATTGGAGGCCGCGAATCCGGCTCTTCCTACCGGTGGGTTCAAGGGCCACCTCTTGCCCGACCTCCAGCACTCCGTCCATCAGTGTGCCTGTTACGACAGTGCCGAACCCGGAGATGGTGAACGCCCGGTCGATGGGCAGGCGGGGCCGACCAAGGTCTTTTCTGGGCTCACCCTCATCGAGACGCTGCTGGATCGAGGTGACCAGTTCGGGCAGCCCCTCACCGGTGGCTCCCGATACTGCCATTACGGGGGAGCCCTCCAGGGTTGTGCCTTCCAGCAGGTCCTCGATTTCGACGGAGACCAGGTCGAGCCAGTCGTCTTCGACGAGGTCTCTCTTGGTGACAGCCACGAGACCTCTCTTGACCTGGAGGAGGTCCAGAATTGCGAGGTGCTCTCTCGTCTGGGGCATGACGGACTCGTCGGCTGCAACAACGAGGAGCGCCATGTCGATGCCGCCGACGCCGGCTAGCATGTTGTTTACGAAGCGCTCGTGGCCGGGGACGTCGACGATGCTGACCTCGTTGCCGTCGGGCAGGGGAAGCCAGGCAAAACCAAGGTCAATGGTCATGCCACGCTCTTTCTCTTCGCGAAGCCGGTCCGGGTCGATGCCGGTCAGCTTTTCGACGAGAGTTGATTTGCCGTGGTCGACGTGTCCTGCGGTACCTATTACGTACATGTCTGGCCTTGGTTCGGGGTGGAGGTTACGGTAACACAGGGGCGATGCGCTCGCTTTGGACGGTGTGTGAGGAGATACCCCGTTAGGTCGTGTGGGTTCTCATTTTCTCAGAAAGAATAAGAAAAATATTGATTTATGTGAGGGACACCCTCACACACCCGGCATAGGGGCCAAGCCCCTCTGCACTCCCCAATTAGACGACAGGGGGAAGCCTCTGTGGCACCAGACGCAGCGGTGATAGCCATCTGTACTCCTTCACCTTGACGGGCGAGGACGCGTCTTTTTTGACGGGCAGGCTAATGATAGCCGCCCACACCCGGTGTTGATTCGAAAGGGACGCATCTTGGGTACATGGCGGCGTGGTGATATCTGTTCGAAAACAGGATCGCGCCAGTGCTCTAGCTGGTCATTGGGGTTCGAAGAAGCGGCTGAATACCTCGTTGCCGAGCAGGCGGCCTCGGTCGGTCAGTTTGATGGCTCCGGCTTTGGTTTCGATCAGCCCTATTTGGTGCAGCTCGGGTAGGACGTCTGTGTAGACGTCGGACAGGGTGCGTCCAAACCGGGCGGCGAAGTCCGCCTCTACGATGCCAGTGTCGAGGCGCAGGCCCATCATCATGGTTTCGGCCATTTCCATGGGCCGATCTATAGCTTCCACAGTCTCGACAGCCGGCATCTCTTCGAGCGTTCGCGTGTTAATGGCGATTCCGGCTCGTGGTGGGCCGCCGTCGGACATGCGGCGGATGTACTCTCTTGGTGAGCGCAGGTTGTGGAATCTGTGCTGAGCCAGGTATGAGTGGGCGCCTGGGCCAACCCCCAGGAAGTCTCCGTTTCGCCAATAGGTCAGGTTGTGTTTGCTCTCGCGGTCCGGTAGCGCCCAGTTTGAGATTTCGTAGTGGCGGTATCCGGCCCTCTGCATGGCGTCTCCGGCGGCCAGATACATTTCTGCGGCCAGATCTGGGTCGGGGTCGGACATGACGCCGGTGTTGATTGATTTCTCCATTGGTGTACCGCCCTCAAGGGTCAGGCAGTACATGGACAAGTGCGCAGGGTGCAGCTCAACGATCATACCCACGGTATCTTGCCATTGATCGAGGCTCTGGTCTGGAAGGCCGTACATCAGATCGAGGCTAATGTTGTCGAAGCCGGCCTCGGTCGCAGCTTTGTACGCGTCTATCGCTTCTTGTGCCGAGTGCCGTCGTCCAAGGACTTTCAGGAGGCCGTCGTCAAGGCTCTGCACGCCCATGCTAAGGCGGTTTATGCCAGCCGAGAGGATGGAGTTTAGCTTGGCCGACGATAGGTCATCGGGGTTCGCCTCGACGGTGATCTCTGCGTTGGATGTGATCGTGAACGAGCTGTCGATTGCCTGCATCAAAGCGGCCAGGTCGCCTTCCGGCAGGTATGACGGGGTGCCGCCACCAAAGAACACTGAGGCCAGCGAGGGCCTGCCCAGGACTGCGCCCCACTCTATGATCTCCGTGCGGAGGGCGGCGACGTACTTGGGCATCAGCGGCTCGATGGCGGCGTAGGTATTGAAGTCGCAGTACGGGCATTTGGTCTGACAGAAGGGGATATGGACGTACATGCCCAGGGGATCCTGTCCTGGATTTGGCGTGGTAATGGTCGCGGACTCTGCGTTGGTGTCTTGTGTCATGGTGATTGTTCGATCGTGGCGAGCTTGTCGGACCGTCGGGCCGATTGGCCGCTTTATTTACCCTTCTATCGACCTCAATTTGGCCCACTCTGACGCCAGCATGGAGTAGGAGACTGAATCCTGAAAACGGCCATTGAGCAACTCGACTTCGCGCACATTGCCTTCATAGACGAAACCCAGCCGCCGTGGGATGGCGAGGCTGCGGGTGTTCTCGGGATTTGCGCTGATCTGAACACCGTTCATCCCCAGGGTGTCGAATGCGTAAGACAGGACGCCACGGCAGGCGCGGGTCACAATTCCGCGGCCCTGATAGGCCTCAGCCAGGAAGTAGCCGAGGGTGCAGGACTTGTTCAAGGGGTCCTTACTGGTGACGCCCGTCAGGCCGACCATGGCCCCTTGATAGATTAGCAAGGGTGGACTGCCTGTTCCATCGACGTTGGCTTGTATGCGGCCCTCCACCCACTCGCGCTCTTTTTTCACTGTGTGGTCCGGAGCCCACGGTAGCCAGCGTGCCAGGTAAGTTCGATTGGCTGCAATGAGGGCGAACATTTCGTCCGCGTCGGCCATGACTGGCCAGCGCAGGGTTATCTCTTCATCCACGTGGATGTTCGCCACTGTTACACGTTGAATAGGATATTGACCATGTCGCCGTCCTTGATGACGTAGGTCTTGCCTTCGTTGCGATACAGGCCGCGGCGGCGGGCCTCCGCGTATGTGAGACAGTCGAGGAATTCGTCGTAGGCTACGACCTCCGCTCGAATGAAGCCGCGCTCCAGGTCCGTGTGGATCTTGCCGGCAGCCTGACCGGCCTCCGTGCCCCGGTCGGCCGCCCATGCTCGAGCCTCGATCTCCGCAGCCGTATAGAACGTGATGGTATCGGAGGCGAGATAGGACAGCACGATCATTCGGTCCAACCCGGACCCTTCGACGTCCATCGCATCTCGCATTTCGGCTTCGTCTTCGGGAGACATGCTGGCCAGTTCCATTTCCAGCGAACCGCAGATGGCAGCTATTCCCTCCTGAGATCCATCCAGAGCTGCTGAGAGGCTTTCCTCGGTGGCGGCGGCTTCCGACAGTGCATCCTCGCCGAGATTGGCGACGACAATTGTTGGTTTGTCGGTGAGCAGGTTGAACCCACGGAGTGCACGGGACTCGTCCTCGGTGAATTCCTGATTTCGGATTGGGACGCCATCCTCCAGGCCTGCCTTGAGCCGCTCTAATAGTGCCCGCTCTTTGGCCTGCCCTTCACGCTCCTGGGCCTTGGCTCCTCTTGCGCTTTCGGCGAGCCGAGACAGGCGGCGGTCCAGCAGTTCGATGTCGGCAAAGGCGATCTCTAGGAGCATCAGCTCTGCATCTCGAACGGGATCGATTCCGTCCTCTGCGCCGGTGACTGCGGGATCGTCGAAGGCTCGGACG
>CAUZNX010000138.1:0-4993 GCA_963580905.1 Dehalococcoidia bacterium
CACCGGCGACTTCGCCCTGGAACTGACGAACAGGCCGGAGGTCTCCGAGGTGATTGGCCTGGACTTTACGCCTGAAATGCTACCTCTGGCCCGGGAGAAGACACAAGAACGCCAGATGGCGGACCGCGCGGGCTACGCCGTTGCCGACGCCCACAACCTGCCCCTTCCCGATGACCACTTCATCTGCGCCACTGTGGGCTTTGGCGTTCGCAACTTTGTGGACCTGCCAAAGGCCCTCGACGAGATGGTGAGGGTGCTGCGCCCCGGTGGCCGCCTGGTGATCCTGGAAATCGTGAGGCTCGAAGGCCTGGGTGTCGTGGGCAAGCTGTTCCCGCTGTACTTCCGGTACGTCACACCGTGGATCGGCGCAATCTTTGGAGGGAATCGTGAGGCTTACACGTACCTGCCGGAGTCTGTCCAGGGGTTCCTCAGCGCCACCGAACTATCCGCGATGATGCGGCAGGCGGGGCTACAAGAGGTGCAATACCGAAAGCTGGCACTCGGCACGGTAGCGATACACGTGGGGATCAAGGCGGGCGCTACTTCTCGTGGGTGATGTTCCAGAATAGAGGTCTAGCCACGTAGTCAGGGGTTGCGCCTCCGGCAAATCGTGAAGGCGCGAATGCCTCCAGGCCCGACGCATCACCGGATGCGATGTAATCGGCCATGAGCTCGCCGGAGCCTGAACTCAGCATTATGCCGGCGTGATCGTGGCCCGACGCGACGCTGAGACCTTCCATGCCTGGTACCGGCCCCATCAGCGGCACGCCGTCCGGCGAACCGGGCCTTATGCCGGCCACCGTCCCCACAAACTCCGCCTCGCCCAGTATCGGGAACACATTCATGCCAGCCTCTGTCACCTGCCTCACGCCAGCGACGGTAGTGTGGTTATTGAACACGCCCTCCTCCCTGGTTGCCCCAAGCACGAGGCTCCCATCTGCCTGAGGGACGACGTTTTGCACGGTCGAGCTCGGGACGAACCCCGTCTTCCTGAGCTGAATCCGCTGGCCTCTCACGGGTCTGACCGGGATGGTCTCCGACACCCATCGCCCGGCAACGCCTGTCCATGGCCCGGCCGCCAAGACAGTGTGCTCGGCATGGAATACTTCGAAGGGCGTACGTACACCCGTTACCCTGCCGCCTGCAACCTCCAGCCCTATAACCTCGACGCCCTCCAGAAACGTGGCCCCCAGCCTGCTGCCAGCATTCACAAGAGAATCGACAAATGTCTTGCCACGTACTGCTCCCTCTTTCGGAGAGAACACTCCGCCCAGGACGCCGGGGTGGATCTCAGGCTCTCGCTCCCGGACCTCCTCAGGCCCAAGCCACGTTACGCCCATGCCCATACCTGTCTGCCAGGGGAGGTGTTCCTGGAGGAGTGAGTACAGACCCTCCGTCAGGGCGGGTTTCAGGATGCCGGTCAGGCGGAACTCTGGATCCACGCCAGCCTCGGCCAGCTCAGCGGCAAGTTGAGGGAACATCTCGAAGGAGCGCATGCCGAGTCGGAAGAAGGGGGGGACCGCCCGGTCTATGTACCACAGCGGGCCGATGATGCCCGCCGTTGCCCCCGATGCGCCGGACGCGAATCGGTCCTGCTCGAAGACGGTACTGGTGATGCCACGTTTTGCGAGCTGGTAGGCAATAGAGCAGCCGATCACACCCCCGCCCACGATGGCGACTTCGGTGGTTCTGGGCACAGCGCACCCCTCGTGTGGTCGATGACCATTTGGAGCGAGTGGGCCCGATCAGGCGGTAGCTGCGCGTCCTACTTGAAGTTCTTCTCACCGACGCGGATCGAGACCTTGAGCCGGTTCTCGAAGGGGGTCAGCGGGCAGCTCCACTGCTCATTGTAGGCGCAGTATGGATTGTAGGCGAGGTTGAAGTCAACCAGCATTTTTCCACCCGGAAGCGGCTGGATATCCAGATATCGACCTGCATCATAGGTCTCGGTGCCCGTAGTAACGTCCGCGAAGGGTACGAAAAACTCGCCGCCGTGGCCCTGAGCATCGCCGAACAGCGTCAGCTCGGCCGTCTCGCCCTCCACATCGAAGGCTACCTTGCCCCAGCGAGTGTAAGAGGCCACCGCGCCAGTGCTCGTCTGCATCTCGATGAGTTCCTTCTCTGCGAACTCCTCCACCTCGACCTCGTAACGAAACCCAGCGTCCTCGTCGAAGTAGGACAGTCCGGCGAAGTTCGACTGCTGCTCATCTGTCAGCGGAGATTGGTGGTGGGTGCCGAAAAACTCGTCTTTGGACTTGCGGAATCCAGTGAGGTCAGACATTGATGTGCTCCTAGCGTGGTCTCTTTGACTTAGACGCAGGATGGCAAGGATAGGTTCTAGGAGTTTTCGCACGAGCAAGGCGGCACGCTACCTGTTTCGAAGCTGCGGGAAGAGCACTACTTCTCGGATGGAATGCTGTCCCGAGAAGAGCATTATTAGCCGGTCGATACCCATACCCAGCCCGCCCGTGGGCGGCATACCGTGTTCGAGCGCCACCAGGAAGTCCTCGTCGAGCCGGTCCATGTCTTCGCCCTGATACCGGTCGCGAAGCTCCTCCTGCCCCTCCAAACGCTGTCGCTGGTCGACCGGGTCGTTCAGTTCAGTGAAGGAGTTGCAAAGCTCCATGCCGGCCACGAATCCCTCGAATCGCTCCACAAGCCTGTCGTCGCCGCGCTTTCTCTTGGCCAAGGGAGACATCTCGACCGGATAGTCCACGAGGAAGGTCGGCTGAACGATGTGCGGCTCCACCGCGGTGGAGATGAGCTTGTCTAACAGCCCGCCCCAGCTCATCTGCTCCCCGATATCGTATCCTCTCTCAGCCATGTCTGACCGCAGCGACTCGATGTCTGTAGTCTCCAGGAAATCGATTCCTGACGTACGCTTCACCTCTTCGCGTAGTGACAGGCGCGGCCACGGGGGCGTGAAGTCGATGGTGTTGCCGTCGTATTCGACGGTGGACGAACCCAGCACCTCATTGGCCAGAGAGGACACCATCTCCTCGACCATGACCATCACGTCCGTGTAGTCGGCAAATGCCTGGTAGCTCTCCATCATGGTGAACTCGGGGTTGTGGGTGAAATCCACCCCCTCGTTCCTGAAGATGCGACCTACTTCGTATACACGCTCAAGTCCGCCGACCACCAGGCGCTTCAGATATAGCTCCGTGGCGATGCGAAGGTATAGGTCCCGGTCCAGGGTGTTGTGGTGGGTCAGGAAGGGCCGCGCGGTCCCGCCTGCCGCGACAGGTACCAGCACCGGCGTCTCGACCTCCATAAAGTCGCGCCCGTCCATGAAACGCCGAAGGGCGCTAATGGTACGAGAGCGCAGGACGGCGATGCGCCTTGCGTCCTCGTTGGAGATCAGGTCCAGGTATCGCTGTCGGTACCGAGCCTCGACGTCTGACAACCCGTGGAATTTCTCAGGAAGCGGTCTAAGCGACTTGGACAGGATCGTCCACGTCGACGCCTCCACAGTGGCCTCGCCGGTTCGGGTGCGAAACATCGGGCCTACGATACCGAGGAAGTCGCCGATGTCTAGCTCACGCAGATCGTCGTAGGAATCGGGGATATTGTTGCGACGGAGCAGCACCTGGACCTTGCCGCTGCCGTCCTGAAGGTCGAGGAAGGTGGCCTTGCCCATGCGCCGGTAGCGGATGATCCGACCGGCGACGGACAAATCTTCAGTACGAGCGCCCTCGCCGGACTCGGCTTCCGCTGCATCGAAGAGAGCGAGCGCTTCTGCGGTAGTGTGGCTACGATCGTAGCTGTGGGGATAGGGGTCGATGCCCTTGTCCCTGAGGTTCTGCAGCTTTTGACGACGTACGCCGATCAGATAGCTTTCGTCTTGAACGCTATCCGGATCTTGTTCGCTATCTGGATTTTCAGGTCCGGATGTCACGATATCTTGGTTACTGTCAGCTTGACTACTCCCGCGGGGGTCTCCACTTCCACCTCGTCGCCTACCTTATGCCCCATCAGCGCACGACCGACAGGCGAGGACTCAGAAATCTTCCCCTCCGTCGGCGCTGCTTCGGCACTGCCAACGACCTTGTACAGTCGCTTGGCGCCCTTGTCGGGGGATACTGTCACGGAGGAACCGAATTCGATGACGGCTCCCCTTTTTTTTCTTTTTTACGGTCTCGGTCACGATTGACCGAGATAGGATTTGTTCCAGATCGGAGATCCTGCCTTCGACAAATGCCCGCTCGCTTATGGCCTCCGCGTACTCGGCGTTGTCCACCGTGCCACCGGCCTCGGATGCACTGGTAATCCGGTTCGCAACGTCGCGCCGCCGGAAAGACACGAGAGTCTCCAACTCGCTTTCCAAGGTCTCGCGTCCTTCGGGTGTCAGGCGGGGCACTTCCCTGGCCATAGGCAAACCTCTCTGGTGCCATACCCAAGAAGACTGAGCCGCTACGCGCCTGACGTAGCTTGTGCTTCAGCCTCAGCGCCATTCTAGCGCCTGTGTTCATAATTGTAAAACAGCCCCTCCATGACTAGGGCAGGCCCGCTTCAATTGCCCAAAATACTGCCGTTATCAAGACTTTGGCTAATCTTTCGCCAAAAAAAGGTCGGAATTCCGCTTTAATGTCTCCGTGCGCCGATGCTAGGCTTGCCACCTGAACTATCGGACAGGACGCCCTTGATGCCAAATCCGGAGAAGCGGGGCCGTCGCGCGGATGCGGCTGGTCCCACGACAACTCGACTGACCGGAGGGAGTGCGCGAGGCCGCGTCATAAGGTCGGTAAGCGGGCGGGATCTTCGGCCGACGTCGGAGAAGGTTCGCTCAGCGATTTTTTCGATTCTCGGTCCGGATGTCGTAGCGGGCGCTACGGTCTTGGATTTGTACGCTGGTACCGGCGCCCTGGGCATGGAGGCTCTAAGTAGAGCGGCTGAGTCGGCAGTCTTCGTCGAGGCAAGCGAGGCCATCTGCCGCAGCATCAGGGCCAGTCTGGCGGAGTTGGATATGACGGACCAGGCACGGGTAGTGAAA
>CAUZNX010000139.1:0-4880 GCA_963580905.1 Dehalococcoidia bacterium
CCGGATTCGTGACTACACCGATGACCGCGCCATTCTTCTCCGACCCCGAGCTGATCAACCCACGACTGGCCACAGTACCCATGGGGCGGCTTGGCCTGGTCGACGAGATCGCCTACGGCATCCTGTTCCTGGCCTCGGATGAAGCTTCCTTCGTCACCGGCGCGGAACTGATTATCGACGGTGGATTCACGGCGCAGTAGGATCGTGCCAAGGGGCGCGGCCCCTCTGCACTCCCCGTATTTAACAGCCAGCAAATTGGTTGCCAAGGAACCAGCTCGTGATCGTCGACTCCCACGCACATATTTTCCCGCCCCTTGGGGGACCGTCGGGGTTCGCCTCCAGGCGCGACCACACCAGGTATCTGCAGCACCAGATGGCTGGACACCACATGCCGACTAGGCGTACAGCCGACAACGCGATCACATCCGGAGAGACGCTCCTCAAGGGAGACGGCATAACGCTGGACGGCCTGACAGACGTGGACTTTCGCGGGGGCGGGTTCGGCCGTCTGGCCTGGATCTTCGATGGCGAGAGGTATCACAAGCAGTACCTGCCGCCGACGCTAACGCAACTCTCATCGCCGCCGGAGCTGATGGTAGCCCAGATGGACTATATAGGTGTAGACAAGGCCGTACTACAGACCGGACACCTCTACGGTAGGCTCAACAGGTACATATCGAACGCTGTGAAACAGTATCCAGAAAGATTCTGGGGGCTGGCGATGATCGACGAGTGGCGGGCCGACCAGCACGGACAGCTCCGGACGTTGGAGCGAGCCATCGGAAACATGGGGCTCCACGGGCTCTGGTTCCAGACAGGCAATCTGGCGATGCATGGGCGAGGCGAGTCCTTCGACGACCCGATATTTGAGCCGTTCTGGGACCGTGTGAGGGACATGCACATCCCCGTCTACTTGAACGTGACCCCGGCGGCTCCCGGTCCTGAGCCGTACCTGGCGGAGCTTGCCGCCTTCGGGCGCTGGCTGGAGCGATACGGCGACCTGCCCGTGCTGTACCCTCACGGCCTCGCCCTGGGCAGGTTCATGAAAGACGGCCGCATTGAAATTCCGGAAGAGGCCTGGACGCCCCTGGAGAACTCGAACATTATCGTCGAACTACTGATTCCCATATTCCAGGGCGCAATCTGGGAGTACCCATATACGGAAGCGCAACCAATCTTGCGTGAGTACTTCCAAAGGCTCGGCCCGGACAGGCTGGCCTGGGGCTCGGACATGCCAAACGTCGAGCGGCATTGCACCTACAGGCAGTCCCTGGACTACCTACGCAACCACTGCGACTTCATCTCGGAGGACGACATGGAAAAGATTTGTGGCGGCAATGTGACCCGCCTATTCGCCGCATAGGAGTATCGATGAAGAGCTCACCTGGATGGGAGGCATCGTACCTGGGTAAACTCAGGTCCGACGTGGGGAATCGTATGTTGATCACCCCTGGGGCGTCGGCGGTGATTCAGGACGACAATGGGCAGATTCTCCTGATCCAACGCCGTGATAATCTGGAGTGGGCCATACCAGGCGGAAGCATGGAACTGGGCCACTCCGTGTACGATACGCTGGTGCGCGAGGTCCACGAGGAGACCGGTCTGGAGGTCATCTCGGCAACACTGTTCGCGATCTACTCTGAGCCCAGATTCGTGTTCACGAATGCCTTCGGGGGCGAGCATCAGCCCATACACTTCGCATTTCGTGTCGACGAGTGGAAGGGCTCCCTGATCACAGAGACCGACGAGTCCGTAGACGCGCGCTTCTGGGCGGCGGACCAGGTCCCGGAGCGATACGATGAGACCCTGAATGACCTGACCGCCTTTACGGGCACGGTCATACTGAAGTAGCGGAGCGTGGGTGAGGTGAACGTGACAGGGCAATGACAGGCAGCCGTTGGCAACGAGGCGACCAGATCACCATGCGCTATGTGGGACACTCCCACCGCCATGTGCGTGGAAGGCCCGGCGTGCTTCAGGGCTGGCCCTACGTCGTGGTCAAAGACACGCCCGACATGCTGGCGTTATGGATGCCGGTCGGCACGCGGATGAAGCGAGTGGACATGGCTGACCGAACCAACCAGCTGAACGACCATATCCACGGTGAGCATCCGGCGGACGAGTTCCGCAGGGGCGAATGCCTGCGCTTGATGCTGCCCGGAAAGCCGTACTCGATCTGGCTGCACTGGAGTCAAAACTCGCCCCACCGGTTTACTGGCTGGTACGTCAACCTGGAAGCCCCTTTTGTCAGGACCGAGATCGGGGTCGATACGACCGACAACTCGCTCGACCTGGTGGTCATGCCTGACCTCACATGGCGTTGGAAGGATGCCGATATGGCTTCGGAATGGGTCTCGGTCGGCGTCTTTACGCAGGCCCAGACGGACGGGTTCTTCGCAGACGGAAATTCAGTCATCGAGATTGCGCAGCAACGGCGCTTCCCATTCGACGGCTCCTTTGCCGACTGGGCTCCGGGCCCCGGTTGGGGCATCCCCACCGTCCATCCCGAGTGGACCGACGTGCCGGGGTACGACTTGAACCTGACGATGGGAAATCGTCTCAACATTGCGTCGGTAAACAGGGAGCGATAGACACATGGACCCGAAACAGCTCGTCGCGGACGGCTACGACGCCATGGGCGACGCCTACACAGCACAGGCTGTAGAGGGACGCACCCCCGACCACGAATGGTACCTGGACACCCTGTCGGAGCGCCTTCAGCGGGGCACAACCCTACTCGACCTGGGCTGCGGGGCCGGTATCCCAACGACCATGCGCCTCGCTGAGGACTTCGACGTCACCGGCGTCGATATCTCGCCTGGACAGACAGCCCGTGCGCGGAAGAACGTGCCGAATGCCACATTCGTGACAGCAGACATCGCAGAGGTCGATTTCCCACCGAACAGCTTCGACGCGGTGACCGCCTTCTATTCGATAATCCATGTGCCGAGGGAAGAGCACTACGCCTTGTTCCAATCTGTTGTCCGCTGGCTCAGGCCCGGCGGAGTGTTCATGGGCAGCCTCAGCGCGTCGGGCAAAGGTCAGGCCGCAAGCTATGAAGGCGACTTTTTTGGGGCGCACATGTACTGGAGCAACTACGACGCCATCGCCAACCAACGCATGGTTGCGGAAGCAGGGTTACAGATCGTCATGGCAGATCAGAAGACCCACGACTTCAACGACGAAACCGAGACTTGGCTCTGGATCCTGGCAGCCAAGCCGAGATAGGCGCGAGAGATGATCGTAGACTTCCATACCCACATATATCCGCCTGAACTACGCGAGCAGCGCGAGACCTACCTGAGTAGGGATCGCACCTTCGGAGAGCTGTTTGCCGACCCTAGGGCCAAAATGTCCACCGCGGAAGACCTGATCGCCGCGATGGACATGGACGGCGTCGACCGGTCGGTAGTCATGGGCATTGGATGGACCGACCAGGGTCTGGCACGGGATGTTAACGATTACCTCATCGACACCACAAACCGCTACCCCGACCGCCTGACAGGCTTCGCGGGGGTCAATCCGGCGTGGGGTAGCGAGGCTTCAGCGCGTGAAGCAGAGCGCTGCGCCAAAGCGGGGCTTCGGGGCATTGGTGAACTGCATCCATCGTCCCAGGGCTTCGACCTGGGAGACGAGTCCGGGATGACGTCCCTCATGGAAGTGGTGAGGGAGCGCAGACTGATCGTCACTACTCACTCGTCAGAGCCGGTGGGACACACATACCAGGGAAAGGGTGACACCCGACCAGAGATGCTGTGGCGATTCATAACCCAACATCCAGACGTGACACTGGTGTGCGCCCACTGGGGCGGCGGCCTGCCCTTCTACGCACTGATGCCTGAGGTTGCCGAGGCCCTGAACAACGTCTATTTCGACACCGCAGCGTCGCCATTCCTCTACGACGTCAAGATCTTCGAGGTGGTCGCCGGGCTTGTGAACATGGAAAAGATACTGATGGGCAGCGACTACCCGTTGCTCAGCGCGTCCCGGCTAATCCGGCAGGTCCAGGAATCAGGCCTGCCCGACGCGGATAAAAGCGCGATCATGGGCGGAAATGCCGCTCGGTTGCTGGGGCTGTAGCGCAAAAGGATGGCGCACTTACGCCCACATGTACCTGTTCTGACGCCTGAAATCCCACTGGGGATTAGGTACAACGAGGATAGATAATGTTATCTCATCCCAGTCGCAAATCACGGAAGAAGCGAGGAGGTTGATATGAAATGCACAGGTTGCGGTAGCGACAATCCGGAGAATGCTCAGTTCTGTGGAGGGTGTGGTGTCTCTCTAAGCGCGTCCACACCTACTGCTGTTGGAATAGATGCTGCCGAACTACCGATGGTTGACTTCGGAACTGCAGTCAAGCTTGGATTTCAACGATACGTTGATTTCAGTGGTAGGTCTACAAGGGCGGAGTATTGGTGGTGGTGTTTATTCACAGTAATTGCAAGCTTTGCATTGTTTATCGCAGATAATTTAACCGGTAATTCTTCGCTGGGTGGCCTGCTGGACATGTTATTCACCCTTGCCACAATCATCCCCTCACTGGCACTAGGTGCCAGAAGGCTGCACGACATCAACAGGACTGGCTGGTGGTTATTGTTGTCGTTTGTTCTCGTGATTGGATGGATAGTGCTGATTGTATGGACCATTGAACGAGGTGATAAGGGGCAAAACAAATACGGCCCAGACCCACGTCAGGCTTGAGCCCTATCCATAAGCTCTTATCCGAACATGCCGTTCCTGATGACCTGGTCGTAGTGAGGTTGAGTGCGAGGGCGAAGCGCCTGATCTTCAAGTCATCGGTCAAGAAAGGGGTAGAGATCGTCGTTCCACACGGCGCAGACTCATCGTGGGTGGTGGAGATGACAGAGAACAGAATC
>CAUZNX010000140.1:0-4841 GCA_963580905.1 Dehalococcoidia bacterium
TTGCCAGCCCGTCGGCTCCTATCGGGACGCCCGCGCTCAGGTCTCGTGCTATCTGTTCCGCCACCTGAATGGCTCGCGAGAAATCGGTGTGTTCGACGGTGAAGGAGATGTCGGCAGATCCATCTACTGCCACGTTTTGCACGATGACATCGACGCTGATGCCCGCTTCGGTTAGCGGCTCGAACACGCTCGCCTGAGAGCCGGTGCGTTCGGGTACGCCGGGAATAGTGATTTTTGCCACGTTGGAGTCGGCGGCGACACTTCGCACGTGATTTCGGATCTCACCTACGGGGAACTTCATGCCGTCTCCTTTGTGAATGAGTGTGCCGGGGCCTTCCTTGGAGCTGGAGGCCACCAGGATAGGCACGTCATAGACCATCGCCATTTCTATCGAACGGGGCGCCATTTTTGCGCCGTAGCTTGCCATTTCGAGCATTTCCTCGAAGCCGACCTCGTCGAGCCTTCGAGCGTCGGGGACGAGTCGAGGGTCAGCGGTGAAGATGCCCTCGACATCGGAGTAAACCTCGCAGCGGTCCGCGCCGAGGGCGGCTGCGATTGCGACTGCGGACAGGTCCGACGCGCCACGCCCGAGGGTGGTCACGTTCATGTCGTCGCTGACGCCCTGAAACCCGGCGACAATGACCGCCTTGCCACGGTCCAACTCCTCGTTAATGCGGGAGGTGTCGACCATGGCTATTCTGGCCTTGCCATGACCCGTATCGGTCTTGATGCCGGCCTGTGCGCCGCTGAGGCTTATGGCGTCTGTTCCCATGGACCTAATGGCCATAGCAAGCAGGGTGCAGCTTACGAGCTCGCCCGTCGACAGCAGCACGTCCATCTCTCGTGGATCGGGGCTGTCGGAGATCTGGCCAGCGAGGGCTATCAGCTCGTCTGTGGTGTCGCCCATCGCGGAGACGACGGCGACAGTACGGTTGCCCGCGGCCTTGGAGTCAGCGATGCGCCTCGCAACGTTGCGTATGGCACCTGCGTCGGCAACCGAAGATCCGCCATATTTCTGGACGATCAGGGCCATCTACTGTCCCTGTGGTGACTGGGCATTGGACGATATATGAGCGCCCTGGTCGGTGGGTTTTGCGACCCTGAACTCGCCTTCGACGCCGGACTTGGATGCCGCCTCTGCCATCTCGTAGCCGACGGTCATCTCTCTGCCGGAGGTGATAGCCAAGATACTGGAACCAGCTCCGGAGAGGAAAGCCCCGTGCGCACCTGCGGCGAGGGCGGCTCTCAGGATGGGTTTCATGGCGTGGAATATCCCCTGGCGGGCCGGCTGATGGAGTCTGTCTCGCGTTGCGACGGCGAGGTGGGTGGGGTCGCCAGTGGAGAATGCCCGGACGAGCAGCGCTACCCTACCCAGGTTGTGCACGGCGTCTTTCCGTGTGACGTCCTCGGCAAGGAGGGATCGGGCCTCTTCGGTGGGCATGGGCACGCCAGGAACGAATATGACACAGGTCCATTCGGCTGGCACTGGGATGGCTGCGGTGATCGTCTGACCATCGTCTTCAACGACGATCTGGAATCCGCCACGGAGGGCGGCTGCCACGTTGTCGGGATGGCCTTCGATACGCACGGCAAGCTCCAGTATCTCGTCGGCGGTCAGGGGCTCGGAGCACATCGCGCTACCGGCCAACAATCCGGCGGCTATTGCGGCGCTACTACTGCCGAGGCCTCGTTCGAGGAGGATTGCGTTGTCGCAGGTCATGCTGACGGACGGCACGGGTTCGCCTCGCTCGACAAACGGCAACTTGAAGGCCGAGTAAACGAGGTTGGTTCGGTCGGCCGGGAGCTGGCCCTGGCCCTCACCACGCACGGTGATGCGGTCGGGCCCTCTGACCACCTCCACGGTGTTCCAGATATCAAGCGCCATCGCAAGGCAGTCGAATCCGGGGCCAAGGTTGGCGGAGGTGGCAGGCGCCTTGACGGTGATGCGATCGATCATCTGCGGGATATCCATCGTGCAAAGGTCTTTTTTGGGGCCCTGAACAGTGGTTCATGAGCACCGTTGTATGATATCACGGCAGAATCACCGTCACCTCAATCCTCTCACTGAAAGAGACGAGGTCGAACAGGGCAAAGGAAATTCCCCGCTGCCGGACATTCAATTCGGCCGTGGAAGTAGGACTAGGACATGAATGAACCCGTCAGTGAGCCGGACGATTACTCCCCAGCGCAGCTAAGGGAGTTAGCGCTGGAGTTGCTTGGCTACCCTACCGTTCGCGGATCGGTGGCCCGGCGCACTGTGTTTCCGCCGGCGCGGAATCTGGCGCTGGCGATGCGCCCTTCCCATAGTGAAGCTGAAGTCGATGAGCTGCAGACTGAGACATCCGAGGGGTTGCGGGTACTGGAGGAGCTGGGGGATATTGACCTGTTGGCGGCTGAGGAAGCTACGCAAGCAGTGGCCCGAGCGGCGCTGGAGGGGGTGCTCTCCGGCAAGGAGTTACTGGCCGTTGGCAGGTTGCTGGAGGTGCTGCGGCGCGCGAACACGTCGTTTGGATCGGTGCGGAGCGTGGCTCCGACGCTGTCGGGGATTGCCGAGGGAATCCCCGAGCTTGCCGACGTTGAGCGGCACATTCGATCATCGATTGACGATCGGGGTGAGGTGCCGGATAGCGCTACCCCGAATCTCGGAATCCTGCGAAGGCAGGTAAGGCGGGCGTATGAGGACGTGGCCTCGGCGCTAGAGGGTGTCATCGGGTCTGCGTCGGGGCAGGAGGCCCTGCAGGACAACGTCATCTCGATGCGCTCCGAGCGGCTGGTGGTGCAGGTCAAGGCGGACAGGCGACACCGCGTGCCCGGGGTTGTGCATGGCGCCTCGAACACTGGGGCCACGCTATTCATCGAACCATTCACCACGGTCGACCTGGGTAACTCGTGGAGGGAGTTGTCGCTGGAGGAGGAGCGCGAGACGGCGCGGGTGTTGCGTGAGCTGTCGGGAATCATAGGGGCTGTGTCGGAGGAGATCGCGCTAGGCATTGAGCTTGTGGCTCATCTGGATTTTGTTCTGGCAAGGGCCAGGTACAGCTACGCATCTGGAGGATCCATACCGGCTGCTTCCGGCATGGACGCACAGTCGGGACCGGCGGCCGGGGTACGTCTGATGGGAGCGAGGCACCCACTGTTTGGCCATGACGCAGTGCCGGTGAACGTTAGCATCGGACCGGATTGGACAGTCCTAGTGATCACGGGGCCGAACACCGGAGGAAAAACGGCTGCGATGAAGGCGCTGGGCCTTCTGGCGCTGATGCACCAGTCGGGACTCCAGATACCTGCAGAGGTGGGCAGTGTCCTGCCGATATTCGACGGTGTGTACGCGGACATTGGGGACCTGCAGAGCATCGAGGAGTCAGTGTCGACGTTTGGTTCGCACATGCGCAATGTGATCAGAATCCTGTCGAGTACGACACCGCGGTCCCTGGTACTGCTGGACGAGCTTGGAACCAGCACGGATCCCGAGGAGGGGTCGGCGCTGGCCAAGGCGATCCTAGAGTATCTGGCTGAGTCCGGAGTGGTTACGGTGGCCACGACCCACCACAAGAACGTTGCGGCGTTCGCGGAGGTGACTGATGGGATGGCAAACGCGAGCGTAGAGCTGGATTCGAAGACGCTTCGGCCTACATACCACCTGACTCCTGGTGTGCCCGGCAGGAGCTACGCGATGTCTGTGGCGGAGCAGATGGGCCTGACCGAGGGGATCATGGACCGGGCCCGGGACCTTCTGGAGCCACAGCACCTGCGATTCGAGGACTGGCTCAGTGAGCTGCAGGGTGAGAGGCAGCAGATCAAGGAGAAGCTGGAGGCGGCGGACCGGGCACAGGTGCGGGCGGAGGAAGCGGAGCGGGAGATTGAGGGGCAACGCAAGGAGCTGGCAGAGCGGCGCGAGGAAATACTTCAAAGCATGCGCAGCGAGCTGGCGGCTCGCTTCGATGAGACACGAAAGCGGCTCCGGCGCGCTGAGGCGGCGCTGTCGTGGAGCGCGCCTGTGAGTCCTATCCTTCCATCGTTCCCAGCTCCGACATCTGAGGAGTCTTTTACGAATGAGCCTGAGGCGGTGGAGGCGGCTGCCACGGAGCTTGATGACGCCGAGAGGGGACTAAAGGAGCTTGAGCGGGAGGAGTTATCTTCTCTTCCACCAGAGCCGCCGGCCGAGCTGTCTGTCGGGGATCTGGTACATGTACGAGGGCTCAACGTGCAGGGAACGGTGCAGGCGCTCCCAGAAAACGGGGGCGAGGCGGAGGTGGCCATCGGTTCTGTGCGGCTGAGGGTGGATGTTACGCGGCTATCTCATGCACAGGCACCGGAGGAGCCGGAACCGGAGGTTGTTTCAATAGGCTATGACCTGGGGCCGGCGGTTACGAGCTTTGAGTTGGACCTGAGGGGCATGCGAGCCGAGGAGGCGCTGATTGAGGTCGAGGAGTTCCTGGACCGGGCACTTCGGGACGGCCTCAGCGAGGTGCGGATTATTCACGGCAAGGGCACGGGGGTGCTGAGGCAGGCGGTGAGGGAGCATTTGGAGCACCATCCGCTGGCCAAGTCATTCAGGCAGGAGACGCCTGACCAGGGCGGTAGCGGCGCGACGGCGGTCGAGCTTACGTGAGGCTGAACTGAGGTACGGACTCACCTATGCGGCGGTAGCCCTAGTGGGTGCGGTGGCCGTCGCGTGCGCTGGTGGGCAGGTTGCGCCAGGTTCGACGAGCACCCCTGCCCGGGCCACGCCTACGGTCGCTGTTCCCACTGCGAATGCTGCCGTAGTGCCCACACGAGTTCCGACGGCGACTCCTCCTCCGGCTACTCCCTCAGCCACTTCAGTCCCAACGGCGGTTCCT
>CAUZNX010000141.1:0-4840 GCA_963580905.1 Dehalococcoidia bacterium
TCCTGCACCATCCTCCGCAAGAGGTGACGACAAATGGTAGCTGAACCCGAGGCGACTACCGCAGCCCCAGAGACCCCGTTCCTCGAGGTCAAGAACCTCGTGAAATGGTTCCCCATTCAAAAGGGCTTCCTGAAGCGGACTGTAGGCCATGTCCGCGCCGTAGACGACGTAAGTTTCAACGTCATGCCTGGCGAGACTATGGGCCTGGTGGGCGAGAGCGGCTGCGGCAAGACAACGACCTCTCGCTGCATCCTCAGAGCCATCAACCCGACGAGCGGGCAGGTTCTTTTCGCCTCAGAAGAGCGCGGCATCGTCGATGTCACGGAATTGCCAAGGCAGCAGCTCCGCGAGCTACGACGCGAAATGCAGATGATCTTCCAGGATCCGTTTGGATCCCTCAACCCTCGTATGACGCTTCTCGATATCGTTGGCGAGCCGTTGCTGGTACATGGAATGACCAGCCGCAATGACCGCGTCGACCGGGTTGCCGAACTACTGCGATTGGTTGGCCTCCGCCCCGAGTACATGAGAAGATTCCCCCACGCTTTCAGCGGCGGCGAACGTCAGCGCATCGGCATAGCCCGCGCTCTGGCACTGAACCCCCGCCTGGTAGTGGCCGACGAGCCTGTGTCCGCACTCGACGTATCTGTGCAGGCGCAGGTGATCAACCTGCTGCAAGAGCTACAGGAATCCCTGAACCTCACCTACCTGTTTGTTGCCCACGACCTCAGCGTCGTCAGGCATATCAGCGAGCGCGTGGCGGTGATGTACGTCGGCAAAATTGTCGAGATGGGGCCGACTGAGGAACTGTTTAATAATCCGAAACACCCGTACACTTCAGCACTGCTATCGTCTGTGCCGGTGCCGGACCCACGTATGAGGTCAACCCGAATCGCTCTACAGGGAGAGGTGGCCAATCCGGCTAATCCCCCCTCCGGCTGTTATTTCCACCCGCGCTGCACCTACGCGGTGGACCAGTGCCGCGAGCAGTCGCCGCCGCTGGAAGATATAGGCGGGGGACGCTCCGTCGCGTGCTGGCGGGCGAAGGAGATCGAGTTGCCGGGGCTCGGAAAGACCCACAGCGCGGTCGCTGGCAACGGCGCTAAAACAGAGTAATCGACAACAAGCGCACATCAAAACGCCTGGCCGGTATGGCCAGGCGTTTTTCGTTTCAGTGGTAACCGCGCGCTGTGTTAGGGCCCGGTAGCCGCGATTGCTTCGCCCCCGCGCACTGTCATGACGGGCTCCCAGCACCCCCCGGGGCGCGATTCCCCTGCGACATCGATTAAGGGCGCGGCTTCCTGATTCCAGCGCAAGACCGCCAGGTCGGCGCAAGCGCCAGCCGCCAGCGTTCCAATCTCTCCCTGCAGTCCCAGCGCCCGCGCGGGGGACAATGTCGCTCGCTCGAAAACCTCCGTCTCAGACATGCCCACAGCCATCAGCTTGGACATCGTGCGCGGCAAGTCGTGCCTCGGGTCCGATTCACTATGCCGTTTATAGAAGTCGGTCGATATGGTGTCGGGCAGAAATCCGCCCGCAACCGCCGTCTCGGCAACGCCGAAGTCAAAAGACGACATTCCGTGACCGATGTCAAACAACACGCCCCGTTCCCTCGCCTCCAGCGCGGCATCCACGACCCTATCCCCGGGCGCAATGCCACCGCGTCCTTCGTGGAAACAGTATGTCACTACATCGCCCTGGCGCATGAGAGCCAGTTGCTCGGCCAAAGGCCAGTCGAACGGGTCCCACCGTACGCCGGAGAGAAGTGGTTTTCCGGTCCGCTCTGCAGCCTCAATTGCACGGCCCATAATCACCCTTGGGTCATTTTGCCCTGTCGTCCCGCCCGCCACATTGACGGCGATTCCCCAGATCGCATCACCCATCTGCGTGATCGCATCAACGCAAGCGTCCACATCCACGTCGTCGAGGCGCTCGAAGACCGGGTTGTGCCCCTGCTCTCCCCCCAACGACGGACTGAGCGCCATTAGTATCCGTGTATCCGAGGCATCGATAATCTGCTCTTTATACTGAGCCCAGTTGCGAGGTCCGGAGTCGCCCTGGGAGAGCACCGTTGTCGTCCCTCGGGGGAGCACCAGTTCGTCCGCGTCGATACCATACTTCCAGTCGGAAGGCGCCGGATGGCAGTGCATATCCACGAGCCCCGGCAACAGAACGCAGTCCTCAAAGACGAGCTCCGTAGAAGCGTCCCCGGAAACATCTGGACCGGCAGCTACGATACGTCCGCCACGCACCGCAACGGCCCCGGGGCCGTCGATTCCCGTGTCCGCGCAAAAGACCCTGTCGGCTCTCACTATCAGATCCAATTTCTCGTCTGCCATGGCGCCACTCCACTCGAAAAGATTTGTGCAACAACCCCGGGAATGATTCGGGGAGCCATCGTCGGCGGAATACGGGACCGTGTCAAGACATGGGAGTCCTACTACTCGCTACCCACACCTCGCGAGTCCACAAACGGTCCTCAATTTGGGAAGAGTTGGAGGGTCCGTGTGCTATAATCGGCGTACGTGCGCGCCCTGTAATCGAGGCTATTTGCGGCGCTCCGGTTGTCCCCAGACCAACTCGTTCCACCGGGAGAATCGACCAAATGGCGATCTTCGAGGACCTTCGGGTTTTCAGCGGAAATGCTCACCCAGAACTGGCCCAGCAAATCTGCTCATACCTGGGAATAACACTAGGCCGCTCCGAGGCATTCAAATTCAGCAACGACGAGACCTTCGTAAAGATACTTGAGAACGTCCGCGAGAAGGACGTGTTCCTGATCCAGCCAATCGCGGTACCGGTCAACGACAATCTGGTCGAGTTGCTAATAATGATCGATGCCATGAGACGCGCCTCGGCTGGACGCATCACGACAGTGATCCCCTACTACGCCTACGGGCGAACGGACAAAAAGGACCAGCCTCGGGTAGCGATCACTGCCCGGCTTATCGCCGACTGCATCTCGATGGCCGGCGCAGACCGCGTGCTAACGATGAACCTACATGCCGGGCAGATTCAGGGATTCTTTAACATTCCACTCGACGAGTTGTCAGCTATTCCCCTGTTGGCCAACAACTTCAAGGAGCGTAACCTGAAAGACTTGGTGGTCGTTGCACCAGACGTGGGCGCTGCACGGCGTGCGCGAAACATAGCCGACCTGCTCGGCGCACCGATAGCCATCATTGAAAAGCAGAGGCTGGGCAATGACGACCGTGCGGAGGCGGTAAGCCTGATCGGATCGGTAGAGGGAAGTAATGCCCTCCTCGTCGATGACGAGATCCTTACGGGTGGGACCATGGTCTCCGCTGCCGCCCTACTAAAGGAAAAGGGTGCACTGGACGTGTACTGCTGCGCCGTCCATCCGCTCCTGTCTGGAGCTGCATCTGAACGGCTGCGGGACAGCGAACTCAAGGAAATCGTCGTAACCGACACCCTGCCGGTACCGCAGGAAAAGCAGTTCGGAGATCTCAAAGTATTGTCTGTGGCGTCCATCTTAGGGGAGGCCATCCACAGGATACACAGCGGCCTGTCCGTAGGAGCGATGTTCGAACACTAGAAATTATGGGCGAGACAATAGTCGGCTACGAACGCCGGACACTGGTATCTCGACCGACACTGATATACGGCTGCGGAAGGGTGTGACCTAACATGCTAAAGAGTCTCGCCAAATTAATAGGCGGATCCTCTGAGAAGGCGATCAAAAAGCTCAGGCCCCTCGCTGACGAGATCAACGAGATCGAGCCGAGTCTCGAAAACCTGTCGGAAGAGGGCTTGGTAGGTCTGACCGACGAGTTCAGGTCCCGCCTCTCAGACGGAGAGACTCTGGACGATCTGCTGCCCGAGGCCTTCGCATTAGTACGTGAGGCGGCCAAACGAACCCTGGGTATGCGCCACTTCGACGTGCAGCTAATCGGCGGTATCGTGCTCCACCAGGGCAAGATCGCCGAGATGCGGACTGGTGAGGGCAAAACCCTCGTCGCCACACTGCCCGCCTACCTGAACGGCATTTCTGGCAACGGCGTTCATATCGTGACCGTAAACGACTACCTGGCCCGTCGCGACGCCCAGTGGATGGGCGCGGTTTACCACATGCTCGGCCTGACAACGGGCATCTTACAGGCTGACTCATCTCACCTATACGATCCGGACGCCGATGGAAAGCCCGGCTCAGAAAAGCTCCGCGACGTGAGCCGCAAAGAAGCCTACGCGGCTGATATCACCTACGGAACCAACAACGATTTCGGCTTCGACTACCTGCGCGACAACATGGTCATCGACCTTTCGCAGCGCGTTCAGCGAGATCGAGTTTTCGCTATTGTGGACGAGGTCGACAACATTCTGATTGACGAGGCAAGGACTCCACTGATCATCAGCGGACCGGCAGAGGAGTCCACCAAGGAATACAGCCGCTTTGCCAAAATGGTCCCGTCTCTCACCCCAGAAGAGGACTTCGCCATTGACGAAAAGCACCGCGCTGTCACGCTCACACCAGAGGGCATGAGCAAACTGGAAGTGCTTCTCAACGTCGAGAATCTGTACGACCCCGAGAATGTACGACAGGTACATTTCGTGGAAAATGCCCTGAAGGCACGAGCCCTCTTCGAGCGCGACAAAGAGTACATAGTGAACGACGGAGAGGTGATCATTGTTGATGAGTTCACCGGCCGTCAGATGCCAGGTCGGCGCTTTTCCGACGGCCTGCACCAGGCCCTCGAGGCGAAGGAATCGCTCACCGTTCAAAGAGAGAGCATCACCTACGCCACAATAACCCTCCAGAACTACTTCCGACTCTACACAAAACTATCTGGAATGACCGGAACCGCGGCCACGGAGGCCGAGG
>CAUZNX010000142.1:0-4838 GCA_963580905.1 Dehalococcoidia bacterium
TCGACGACGCTCACGTCATCTGAAACTAGATTGAGGGTGTAGAGCCGTGTTCCGTCAGGCGAGAGGGAAAAGTCGCGTGGGTGATGGCCTACTGCCACGTGCCTTGCTCCTCTCCCTTGGATCAAGTCTATTAGCGATATGTCATCGCTTGCTGCGTTGAGCACGTAGAGGCGGGTGCCGCCGGGGTCCAACGCCACCGCCATTGGCATGCCAACGGGTGTGTCCACCGAGTCAAGCGCCAGCGCCTCCCTTCGAACGGGGCGAAGCTGATCGGTGTCCAGGGCACTGACTACAGGGAAAACAGTGCTATCGAACAGCCTAGCCATATTGGTGACGTTCTGCCGCTGATGGGGAACGTACGCTCGAGGGTTGTCCGGGTGAAGTGTAATGCTCTCTGCAAGCGCTCCCTGAAGGCCGATTTGGATATTGCCCAGCGCTCCCAGCGTTGCTGCGTCGAAAACGCGAACAGAGGCATCCAGCAGGTGAACCACGTAAAGATTGCTGCCCTTCAGGGCCAGCCCGCGCGGCTGGCGGCCGGTGGGTTCGCGCGTGATCACCTCGAGCGTGGGGAGGTCCAGCGCCAGGAGGGTGTCCTCGTGGGTCAGTGTCAGGTAAAGCAGGCCGCCGGCTGCAAGCACGCCAAAAGGAGCATGGCCTACCCACCTGCGTCCGACGATATCGCCGCCCCGTTCGTCGAGGACGACCAGCTCGCCGGAGTCGAAGCACGCCACGAATAAACGTGGCGTTACGCGGGCCAACGTCGCCGCTTCGCACCCGATGTCGGTCTGCCACACTCGCTGGCCGATGGGCAGGGCAAGCCTGGTTACCGTGCGGCTGGCCGGGTGACCAGCCCAGAGCGCATCCGCGGAAACAATCAGCCTGGCGCTGCGCAGAGGGCGGTCCGGTGGCTCGAAAGCCGGCTCCGTCGGCGTGGGTGTTGGCAGTGAAATTGAGGCAGGCGTCGGGGTCGGCCCGGGGCCAGCACACGCTCCGAACAACCAGACGCCGATGGCCATGAGCAAGGCCCAATGCGCCTGTTGCCACATAGCCGTTCGGTAGCTGGGGTGCCGGTGCCTCTGCGTGGTCAACCGTCCTTACTTCACCCTTGCTCTTCTACCGCTACTATCCCATACACATGAAGGCCGGGAATCAACACTTGGATATAACCTGAATCCAACTGGGTAACTGGGAGCATCACGCCCTCGGGCGAGTTGGGGGTGTAATAGGTGATCTTTGGCTGAACATACTGCCGCCTCGGGGCAAATGCAAACACGTTGTCTGATGTACTTCTCACTTTGTCACTTGTGTCATAGAGGTGGCTCCGGAAAACTGAACAGTGGTGATAAGTGGATTCCCTGCTCCAATCGGGCATGATGTTGCCCGTGAACAAGGAGCAGGAATATGACTAGGAGACCAAGGCGGAACCACTCGCCTGCCTTCAAGGCGAAAGTGGCGATGGAAGCCATCAAGGGAGAGGCCACGCTGGCTGAGTTGGCCCAGCGCTTTGACGTTCACCCGAACCAGATCAACCAGTGGCGGGGTCAGCTCGTGGAGAGGGCGGAGGAGGTGTTCGCACGGCCTGCGCAGGACGACGCGCCACCGGTCGACCTCAAGGTGCTCCATGCCAAGATCGGTGAGCTGGCACTGGAGAACGATTTTTTAGAATCGGCGCTCACCAAGGCCGGCCTGCTGAACGGAAAGCGATGATAGACCGCGCGCATGCATTGCCTCTCTGCAAGCAGGCGAAAGCCCTCAGGCTCAGCCGCGGTTCTGTCTACTACCGTCCCCGTCCGGTCAGCGAAGCCCAACTTGGTCTGATGCGCCGGATCGACGAATTGCATCTTGAGCGTCCGTTTGCGGGCAGCAGGATGATGCGGGACATGCTGCGGATGGAAGGTGCTCTTTGCGGCCGGAGACATGTCGCCACGCTGATGCGGCGTATGGGCATCGAAGCGCTATACCGGAAGCCCAACACCAGCAGGCGGCATCCCGGCCACACGGTCCATCCGTACCTGCTGCGGGGGCTGAGTGTTGTCCGTCCGAACCAGATCCTGGGCGATGGACATCACCTACATCCCGATGGCGAGGGGCTTCGTCTTCCTTACAGCGGTGATGGACTGGTTCAGCCGAAGGGTGTTGGCATGGCGGGTGTCGATAACCATGAACACGGAGTTCTGCGTAGAGGCGGTGGAAGAAGCTCTGGCACGCTATGGCCCTCCGGAGATTTTCAATACGGATCAGGGTAGTCAGTTCACGAGCGAGGCCTTCACCGGACTGCTCAAGGACAGCGGGATCAGCATCAGCATGGACGGCAAGGACAGCTGGAGGGACAACGTGTTTGTCGAACGATTGTGGAAGAGCGTGAAATACGAGGAGGTATACCTGAAGGCATACGAGACGGTGGCAGAAGCCCGAAAGTCGATCGGAGCGTACCTGGAGTTTTACAACGGGAGTCGCCCCCATTCGAGTCTTGACCACCAAACGCCAGACCAGTTCTACTGGGCCGCGCTGACCCGGCCGAGGGCAGCCTAAGCAGGCAGGGTCTCCACTTATCCGGACACCCTAGACTGTTCAAACAACCGGGGCCACCTCATAGCAATCTACTGTGAGGTAGCGAGATAGTGACCCCGAGAGGGACTTGAACCCACAACAAGAGGTGCGACGTTCACTCGACGTCAGGGTGCGCGCTGATGGCCCGTCGGATGGTGGGCGGCTAAAGCCCGAACAGCTTGACCGGGTTGTCCACCAGCACCTTCTGCTTGGAGGCTGCGCTCACCGTGTCCATCGCCTTGAACGTCTCAATGGCGTCAACCTCGCTGGAGGTGTCGGTGTGGCCGTAGTCCGTCCCGATGAGAATGTTGTCATCCCCTACCGCGTCGAAGATATAGGGGAAGTCGTCGTCCGTCTGCGCCGAGACATAGACGTTGTAGCCGTTGTAGGGGTTTTCAGGGAGCGTCTGCGCGTTCTGGAGCGCACGACGCTTAACCTCGTGGAGAATCCAGGGCACCCACTGCGCAGACGACTCGACGAACGCCCAACGCAATTTGGGGAACATCCGTGGCACTTCTGACAGCAGCAACCCATGGCAAGCGTGCACGGTCGGCATGCGGAACGTGGGGAAACCGCCGCTGGGATCATACGGTGGCGCTAGGGCATCCATCAGTACCGAACTGGCGTTGGCGATGTGGACGACGATGGGCATATCCCGCTTTTCGGCGGCCTCATAGAAGGGGTAGAAGTAGGGATCAATCATGAACCGGGATCCCTCGAAGGGCTTCATCACCGCCCCGACCGCACCGTTCTCCTGGGCGAAGTCCATCATACCGATGGCCGTGTCGATGTCGGTGAGTGGCAGCACGCTGGCCCAGCGCAGCCTCCCCTTCCCCGCCTTCCAGACCTCCGCCATCCAACGGTTCCAGCTCTTGGTGAGCGCAATGTCGATCTCGGGCCGCTCGGTAATGCCGCGAATCCAGAGAGTGTTGTGGAGGACCTGGACGTCCACGCCCAAGCGATCCATGTGCTCCAACCGCAAGCTCACGTCGTCGACCTCGCGCGCTGTGCTCGGCGTCACGAAGTCGCGACCGATGCGCGAGGACATCGCCTGAAGCTGCTGATCGGAGAGCGTCGGCAGGCGCAACCCGCACATCTTGCCGTCGATGACCCACTGCTGCCGATTGCCACCGTCCGTGCCGTACAGTTGCGGACGATACTTCTCCTCGGACGGGTCCATGAAGTCCCAAGTGTGATCGGTCTCGACGACGTGGGCGTCAGAGTCGATCGCTCCGAGTTTAATTTGCGTGCTCATGTGCTGCTCCTATGCGTTCAGCGTGATTCGCGGTAATTCTACGCTCACAACAGCCCGCGCGGGCTGGGATATTACGATAATCGAGTCATCTCGACCGGACGAGCCTACTGTCCGGAAACTAGACCGGCATCACTCGGCCGGGGCTGGTCTACGCCTGAAATGAAGGGCGGTGGGGAAAATGGCCTAACACAAGCCCAGCCAGGGGCTACGTGCCGCACAGATGAGAAGCGTGTAGCACCTTCCCGTTCGGAGAGCCGTAAACGATAAGAGGAGGCGGAGTGCCGTATCGGGAACACTCGTTGGCGGTTCGTGTCCTCCGTTGATATGAGCGCCGACAGAGTCTTTCTGGCTCATCACAATACCGCGCTCATTGAACGATAGCCCAATGAGCGCGGTATTCGTATGATTAATCTTTTGTACTAATCCGCAGTCCTGATCGAGTGAAACCCTATTCCAATGCTGACTATCATCCAACCAAAGAAAGCAATCGCAGCGACCGGACTGTCTTGTCCCAAGAAAGGCATCAGTACCATCGCAATACCAGCCACCAACGCAAGCCCACCAACAACGAGATAAATCTGTTTGGTCAGCAGAATTGCAATACCCAACAGCACATTGGCCACGCCTATCGCCAGGAACATCCCATTACCAATGGCAAGTGAATTGCCCATCAAGCTAGCCGCGCTCGCGTCAGAGGGAGCATCCACAACACCGAATTCAAGTCCAGTAGAAACCAATGCCGCCGCAGCAACTAAGGTGAAAATGAATGCTGCGTGGGAAGCGTAAGTCGATTGGATGCTTCGGGCGATGTTAACCGACGCAGCGACCATTGCTATCATCCCGGCAAATCCCATAATCAACCCAACACGAGCCATGGCTTCATCGCCTCTAAGCGCGTCGGCCTGCACGCTGGTTGCGTCTGAAGGGTTTGCTGGATAAAACGCTATCCAGCCAACCATTTGGACTATGACGCCGACAATCAATAACCAGCCATTTGCCTTTGACACATATCACCTCTGAGAATAATCACACA
>CAUZNX010000143.1:0-4825 GCA_963580905.1 Dehalococcoidia bacterium
CGGTTTTGAGGATGCCTAGTAGTGCGAAGTAGCTCTCAGGAACGCGGTCCAGATGAATGGCAATGCGGTCGCCTTTGACGATACCCAGGCTCAGCAGAACGTTGGCAAATCTATTGGACTGATCACGAACCTGAGCGAAGGTGTATTCCTCACGTTCGCCGTTGCGGCCCAGCCATATCAGTGCGATCTTGCGGGCGAGATGACCTCGGGTGTGGCGATCAATGGCCTCGTGAGCCATGTTGAGCGCGCCGCCAGGCAACCAGGCCATTTGGTCGTAGGCCTGTTCCCAGTCAAAGCTCGCTGTCTCGGAATCGTAGTCGATTGGACCCTCACCTCAATCCTCTCCCGGGGCGGGAGAGGAGGCCGGAGCAGCGTTAGCCCCGCTCTTTTCTGATCTTCGCGTAGTCCTCGCGACGCCATCGGTATGGCAACGCTTCGAGTGTGCCCGGCTCGGAGGCAGTCGTTAAAAGTTTCAGCGAATCCTCGACAATTACGCGCTGCTGATCGACATTGCCAGGCTCTCCCAGGGGCTGCCCAAAAGGAAAGCGTGCGTAGGCCACACGTGGGGGCCGAAGAGCGTCGACAACCTGCTTGTACATCATCGTGATCACAGTCGGAATGCCCACTGCCTCAATCGCCCTTGCTACCAGTCCAACGGACCGGTTACAGATTGGTCAGGTCGACGCCAGGAAGACGGCGTCGACCCCGTCCTGCTTCAAGGCGCGGGCGACATCCGGCGCGGTATCGTTGATAAGGGTTTCGGTGTCGTTGATCATCCCCATGAAGGAGTAGCCGGTGCCCGATAGCTCGCCTATTTTGCCCTCCGACTCCATCTCCTTGAAGCGGTCGAGGGGATAGACGCAGTTGATGTCCTGATTGGCTGGCCCGTTGTCGTAGCCGCGATGGCGGATCCTGATGTCCTCCTTGCGAACATCGCTCGGGATGCGGCGGTACGAGGTGTCCCCGCGCTCAAAGGGCTCTTGCCCCTCGATGTAGAGGCCGCCCGTAGTGAGCAGCGCCACCTTCGCGCTGCTCAGGGGCTTGGAGAGGGTCGCCCAGGGGATGTCTCCCTCCGGCATCTCCATGGATTTGAACTGGCCGGTCAAGGCCACATCCTCCCATTCCTCCATGAATGAAACAAATGCGTCCCAATCACCACTGTATTTAGCATTGAAAGCTTCAAGGAACAGGGAGTTGAGGAACTCGCCCATTTGTTCCTCAGTGCCGTAGCTTTGCAGGTACTTGATGCGCGAGAATCCCGCAGTGCGGGGGTTTTCCAGTAAGTCTTTGACGTCCACGTGAAGTCCTCCTACTTGACCGTCGTCATGATACACAGCCGTACTACTACGCGTCCACGCCCTCGACAACGCCTCTACCTTGACCGGCTCGAAGACCCGCTGCTATATTGGCGCGGCTATACCCCTGCGGAGAGATCTACCATGGCCTACGAAAATATCATCGTGGAGCGAGACGAGGGCGTAGGTGTTATCACGCTCAACCGCCCTACGGTGCTCAACGCCCTCAGCCGTGCCCTCACCCACGAACTTGACGAGGCGATTGCGGAGCTTGAGGCGGACGCCAAAATAGGCGCCATCGTCTTCACCGGCGCAGGCGACAAAGCATTTTCAGCCGGGGCTGACATACACGAAATGGCACGGCTGGCCGAAGGGGCGGACCTGCCCCCCGAAGACCCCGGGCGTGCCGCGTATGGGTGGCACATCGCCAGTTGCACCAAGCCAACCATCGGCGCCATAAACGGCCTGGCATATGGTGGCGGCGCAGTGATGGCTGCGAGCATGGACATGCGTGTGGGATGCGAGAACACCAGTTTTCGATTCCTCGCAGCGTCCTATGGCCGGGTCAACTCCACCTGGAATCTGCCCCAACAGATAGGCTGGCCGATGGCCAAGGAGCTGCTGTTTACAGCACGGGTAGTACAGGCGCGGGAGGCCCACCGCATGGGCCTGCTAAACCACCTCGTTGCGAAGGACCACCTGATGGGCAAGGCGATGGAGCTGGCCAAGCAGATCGCCGCCAACGACCCGCGCATGGTGGCTGGTATAAAGCAGCTGCTCCTAACAGACCTGGGCGCAAGCTGGGAGGAGATGTACCGAGCCGAGCTTGATGCGCAGGGCAGCAACCTCTCCCCGACTCCCATCTCCGAAGGGTTCAAGGAATTTTTGGATCGCAAAGGCAGGTCTTAGCCAGATGGCAGGGGCCACGCCTCTCGAGGGCATCCGGCTGCTGGACCTTGGCCGCTACCAGGCCGGTCCGAGATGCGCCCTCATGTTCGCCCGCATGGGCGCTGAGGTCATCAAAGTCGAAGGGCTTCAGGGCGACGAAAGCAGGGGCAACGGCCCCATCGTCAACGGCCAGAGCGCCTACTGGGTCCAGTACAACTCCGGCAAGAAGAGCCTGGCCGTCGATCTGCGGAACGAGCGAGGCAAGGACATCTTGCGTGACCTCGTGAAGGTTTCGGACCTGTTACTCCAGAACTTCCGACCCGGCACCATCGACCGCATGGGTTTCGGGTATGAGACTCTACATGAGTTGAACCGCAAGATCATCATGATCAACGTGTCGGCCTACGGCCAGACCGGCTCTCACTGGGACCGGATCGGCTTCGACCCCATAGGCCAGGCCTTCGGCGGGATGATGTCGCTGAACGGATCCCCGGACGGCCCACCCGTCAAGAACCACTTTCCCCTCATCGACAGGATTACGTCCCTTCACGCCACCATAGGCGCTCTCGCGGCGCTCCGGGAGCGAGACATCTCCGGAGAAGGCCAGCAGATTGACGTGTCGCTGGCCGACACGGGATTCAGCGCCAACGAGATACCCATCACAGCCTACCTGGCGGACGGGACCGTTCAGGAAAAGGAAGGCAACGGGCAAGGGCTGGCAAATGCTTACGAGACCACCGACGGCTGGGCCCTGATTCACGCGACTAGCGAAGCCATCTGGCCCCGAGTATGCGCTGCCCTGGACCGACCCGAGTGGCTTGATGACCCACGATTTACCGACCGCTCTTCTAGGGACGCAAACGTCGCGGCCCTCGAGTCGGTGGTCTCCAAATGGTTCGCCGACAGAACGACCAAGGACGCCGTCGACCATCTTTCGAACCACTCGATTCCAGCCGCGCCTATCAATAGCGTCGAGCAGGCCGCCGTCGAGCCTCACCTCACCGAACGCGAGGTTCTTGTCGAGGTGCCGGATCCCATCGCAGGCAAGATCCACGTCTCGGGCAAATACATAAAATTCAGCCGCACGCCGATGGTCGTAGGATCGACACCCACATTAGGCGAGCACACCGACGAGGTTCTGGGGGACATCCTGGGATACCCGGCAGAGCGCATCGAAGAGCTGAAAACGCAGGGCGTAGTGGTGGGACCCTCACAGTAGGCCCTCCCCCTCCGGCTATGCCCCTCGCAGCACGCGGCTGCTGGACCCCGGCGCATCGGCCAGTTCATTTGCCATCGTCATGAGGTATTCAGGGAAGCCGCCGCGTGCGTCGTTGAGAGCTAGCCGGAACAGCCGGTCCGCAATTTCCGGTCTTTCATCAGCCAGGTTCTTCGCTCTGGGCTCGGGGCTATCCAGGTCGTACAGGAACGCGCCGGTGCCGTCCACCTTGGCATTGAGCCACCACTGCGAATCGACCACCACGACCGCGGGCCCGTAGGCCACCGTCGCATGATCCCGGCCAGCGCTCTCGCCCAGTAGTGACCGCCCGTCCATGGGCTGGGCGGACTCCACACCGGCGTAGTCCAGGACCGTCGCGGCGATGTCGGTGTGCTGCACGATGCTATCTGACCTCTCCCCAACGCCCTCTGGCTGACGCAGCATCAGCGGGACTTCGAACACCGCCGGGTCGGCAGGGTATGGGCGCTTGCCCATGTAACCTTCTTCACCCATCGAGTGGCCGTGATCCGCCGTGACGACAAGGAGCGTGTCCTCCAGCAGGCCCATGTCTTTCAGAGCCCGGTGCAATCGACCAAACCACCGGTCGCACATCGTTATCAGTCCGCTGTAGGCCGCCTGACTACGGCGCACATCTTCCGGAGCCCACGACGCAATGCTCCCGTAGGGCGGCTGAATCCGCTCCGGTCCATCCGAGTCGTCGTACATGCGGCGGTAATGCTCAGGCACAAACCACGGCTCGTGGGGATCGAAGCTCTCGACCGTGAGGAAGAATTTGTCCGCATCCCCGTTCTCCTCAAGCCAGCGGACCGCCTCCGTCATCACGCGGGCGGCGAAGTAGTCCTCTTCGTGGAGTCGACCGCGCATGTTCTTCAGCGTCTGGCGCAGGCTGCTCGCCCTCTTGGGCTCATCCGCAAGCTCCTGAGGCATCCACAGACCCAACTCTACGTCCGGTATGTGCGGACCACTCCTCTCAGGATCACTTTCCTGCCCTCGCAAGAATGTCCACTGATCAAAGCCGCGCCAGTAGTTTTTCGATGGCTTGAACATGTGGTACACGTCCGAGATAAGCGCCGTGCGATATCCACCCTTGTCTCGTAGTAACTCAGCCAGTGTGTCCTGGTCCTCGGGAATCGGACCCCATCCCGGGAGCCGTATGGAATCACCTCGCAGCTTGAAGTCGCCGCCATGAAACGGGTACACATTCATGCCCGTGTACATGGCCCGGCGCGCGGGCAAGGTCGGCAGGGTCTCCGCGTAAGCTCGCGTAAATATCCGCGACTCTGATGCGAGAGCGTCGAGGTTTGGGGTCTCGACCTCGCCCCAGGGCGGCTGTCCAAAGGCGCCAACGCAGTCCTTCCGCAGGGAATCGAAGACTACCATTACGATGTTCTTGCCCGAACCCATC
>CAUZNX010000144.1:0-4816 GCA_963580905.1 Dehalococcoidia bacterium
CCAGCCGGGCAAGATAGCGCCGTATGTGGCAGAGCATCTCATCGGGCTGCTGTTCGCGGTGGCGAAGCACGCCGCATACCAGACCACGGAGATCAAAGCCGGTCGATGGGCGCCTCTGGCGAACACATACCTGCGAGGTAAGACCCTCGGCGTCATCGGCACCGGAAACACGGGCAGCGAGGTGGCGCGAATCGGCAACGCCCTGGGCATGAAGGTCATCGCCTGGACGTTCAATCCCTCGCCTGAGCGCGGGCATAAACTGGGTGTCGAGTTTGTCGAGTTGGACGACCTGCTGAGACAGTCCGATGCGGTGACCATCCAGGTCAGGCTTAGCGACGATAGCCGGGGCATGCTCGGCAAGCGGGAGTTTAACTTAATGAAGCCCGGCGCTCTCTTTGTGAACGGGGGGCGGGGCGATCTGGTCGACACAGACGCGCTCGTCGAAGCCCTCAACTCAGGGCACCTCGGCGGCGCAGGACTGGACGTCTTCGACCCGGAGCCACCGCCCGCGGACCATCCAATTCTGAAATGTGAGCAGGTGGTATTCACACCCCACATCGCCGACCAGACCCCCGAGGGCATCGAGAGCCTGAACGAAGGCATCGTCAGCAACGTCATAGCCTTCCTCGAAGGCCAGCCCCAGAACATAGCCAACCCATAGGCTACGTCCGGCCTCCTCTCCCTCAATGGGAGAGGACTGAGGTGAGGGTCCCCTTTCCCACTTGGGGGAGAGGATATTGGTGAGGACCAAATGAACGCCGCAATGGACGGAAACCGTCGCAACTGGGACGAACGCGTTCCCATCCATGCCGCGTCCCGCTTCTACGATGTCGATGGATTCAAGGCGGGTAGGTCTAGCCTAATGTCCATCGAGCTCGACGAAATGGACGACGTTCGCGGCAAGTCGCTCCTGCACCTGCAGTGCCACTTTGGCATGGATACCATATCCTGGGCCCGGATGGGCGCAAAGGTCACCGGAGTCGATTTCTCGGAAGCTGCGATCGATCTCGCCCGGTCCCTCAGTGACGAACTCGACATCCCTGCGAGGTTTGTCGCTTCCAACATTTACGACCTTCCAGTGGCCCTGGACGAGCCGGGGCAGTTCGATATCGTATTCACCTCTTACGGCGTCCTCGGCTGGCTACCTGACATGCCCGGGTGGGCCAGTGTCGTCGCCCATTTCCTGAAGTCTGGCGGCACCTTCTACATCGTCGATGGCCATCCGGCCAAGAACATCTTCGACGATGAGGGTGACGGTGGGCTGCGCGTACGCTACCCGTACTTCGGCTCCAGCGAGCCGACGGTCTACGAACCCGACGGTGGCGAGTCCTACACCTACACCGACGGCGACACCCCCCTCGAAACGGCAGCCTACGAGTGGAACCACTCACTGGGCGAGATTGTTAGTTCACTGGCCGCAGCGGGGCTCACCATCGAGTTCCTCCACGAGTTCCCCTTCAGCGGCTGGCGGGCTCTTCCTGGGATGGTGCGCGGTGACGATGGCTGGTGGCGGCTGCCGGAGCACAACGACTCGGTGCCGCAGCTATACTCGATCAAGGCCCATAAGCCGATAGCGTAACGAACATCCACAAAGAGGCACGCCATGAAGAAAGTACGTAACAACCACGAGGACATCTACCCGGCAAGCTCCGGCTATGTCAGGGCGATCCGTGCCGGCGACATGCTTTTCATCTCTGGCACTACGGCTCGTGGTACGGAAGCCGCGGGCGGCCCGCCCATGGAGCAGTTGCGAGTAGTGCTCGATCGCATAACGCGCATCGTCGTCGCGGAGGGCGGGCAGGCCTCGGACATCGTCAAGCTCACCACCTACGTAACGGATCGGTCAGACTTCTGGCCCTTCTCCGGGCCGCCCCTTGAGGTCTTCGACGAGTTCTTCCACGGCGAATACCCGACCAACGCCCTCCTCGAAATCAGCGCCTTAGCCGAAGACGGCCTGGTAGTAGAGATAGACGCAATAGCCGTCCTAGACTAGGTGCTGCGCACGCTACGGGGGCGGGGCCGGTATCCTTCGGTCTATCAGAGCCAACCAAGAGAGCTCGCACAGAGGCACTGCCACCCCCCCCGCCAACGAAGCGTGCGCAGCACCAGCACCTACCAGATAGACCAGCCTCCGTCTACGATCAGGTTGTGCCCTGTGATCCATGCTCCTGCTGGGGACGCCAGGAGCGCTACCGCGCCTTTCAGGTCGTCTGCCTCACCACCGCGATTGAAAGGAATGTTGTCAGCACAGCGCTGGACCATTATTGGGTTGGCGTCCGGTCTCGGGATCTGCCCTGGGCTGATGCAATTGGCGGTGATGCCGTGCTCGCCCAGCTCTGATGCCAGGTTCCGCGTCAGGTTGATGATCGCGCCCTTGGACGCCTGATAGGCGGGTCCGCCTCGGCCGAATCCGAGCCCCTCGTAGAACCGCTTATCTGTGGTCAGAGAACCGTGGATCGAACCCACCGTGACGATCGAACCGCCCCGCTGCTCGACCATGACCCTTGCGGCAGCCTGCGCACACAGGTACGTACCTCTCACGTTCAGCTCAAGCGTCGCTATGAACTCGTCCACGGAGCCGTTTGGGACGTGCGTTGCGGGTGCGGCCGAGCCCCCAGCGTTGCAGACCATGACATCCAGGCGTCCGTGCTCATCGACAACCTCTTTGACAAGCGCGTCCACCTCTGACTCAACTGTCACGTCGCACCCACGGCCCGTAACGTCGAGCCCCTGTTCGCGCAACTCCTCGGCCACCTCCTCGCAGAGTGCGGCCCTGCGGCTGGCTATCACCACCGACGCACCGAGTTCGCCGAGGGCGGTCGCCATCGCCTTGCCCAAGTGGGTGCCGCCGCCCGTGACGATGGCAGTGCGGCCCTTCATGTCGAAGGCGTCTTTGATATTCATGTGTAACTCCCGAAGCAAGATTAAGACGCAAAGGGGCTGGCCCCTTTGCACTCCCCATATAGGGGAAATGCAGCAGGGACGGTCATCATGACCGCCCCTGCGTGTGAACACAATTCGATGACCCCGGCGGCTATTGCCCCTTGGCCGTCTGCTCTCTCTGCCAATCGTAGTCAACATCACCGGCATAGAACCTGTCCGGATTCTCCACCGCCCAGATCTGCTTGCGGATGATGTAGTTGTCCGGGTCCAGTGCAAAGCCTTGCCGCCAAAGTACCATCGCCTCGTCGACGCTATCAGCCTTGTAGAGTTCCAGACCCTTCTGGAACAGTGCGATTGCCTCAGCCGAAGGTCCGTCCTTCGCTTCGGCTTTGGGATCTTGCGGCGCTGCCAGATCCTCGCCCTCGGCCCATCGATTTACTATCGCGGCCGTCTCGGGCTTGCGGATATCGAACCCGCCCAGCTTCTCGTACTGCACGACGCCGTTCTCGTCGATCAGGTAGCCGTTCGGGATCGCCCGGAATCCATACATCCCGCCCAGGACATTCTCTGCGTCGACAACCGTCTGGAACGTCCCGTGGGCCAACTCAACGTAGGGCCGGGCCTTAGCGGCGCCCTGGGCGTCCATGGCCACCGTCAGGACCTCAATTCCCTTGCTGGCATTCTCTTCGTAGAAACGCTGCCACCCGGGCAACTGACCTCGGCATCCTCACCACGAGGCCCACATGAACAACGCCACCCGCTTGCCTCGGTAGTCCGAAAGGCTAACCGGATCCCCGTCCAGGGATGGTAGCGTGAAGTCTGGAGCGGTGTCGCCCACCTTGACTGTGTTGCTCGCCTTGACGGTCATGTCTCCTCCTCACTCAGTTTGCAGAACTGGTTGTGCGGGGCCAACGGCCCCGTATTAGAAGTTTCAACCAACCCCGTGGAACCCGATGCTGACGAAGTCGCCCTCCACCGAGACCGGCGTGATTCGCTCGCCCCCAGTGAGGGCCTCCAGCGTCGCCCACTCCTCGGGTTTGAGCGCGAGATCGATCTCTTGGTATTCCGCTCCCAGGTCGTCCAACTCCGCCTTGAGCGCCCCGGAGTAGCTGCACTCCGGATGGGTATATACAAGCATCGTATCTGCCAAGCTCTATCACCTCGAACAGTAATCGTAAGAAGCCATTGTACTGGACTCTGGCAGGCCATTCAAAACGGCTCCTGTGACACACTCGACACCAGTCCCCAGACCGTGGTTCAGCCCATGCCAGACGCCCCGCTTTCACAGTTCCATCCGCTTGTCCGGGGCCTGGTTCGCAGGTCGCTTGCTAGATAGGCGTGTGGCGCGCTACCCCTCACCCAGCGGACGGATGAAGTGGATCTGCCTGGTGATCTCCTCGAACCCCATCGAGCGGTATAGGTGATCGCCGGGCTCGTTGTGGGCTAGTGTCTCGATCCTGGCGTGGGTCATGCCGGTTGCATCGAAATGGTCGAGGCCGTGCTGGATCATTTGTCGTCCGATGCCCTTGCCGCGATAGCCTTCGCGAACGGCCAGGTTCGGGATGTGGCCGATGCCTGCGACCTCGTCTTTCCAGGTCGTGACGTAGCCCACAATCTGGCCGTCCTGCTCGGCCACGAATATGCCGTCGACATCGCGCCGCACATCGTCGTCGATATGTCCCGCCTTCCGGGCCTTCCAGTCCGACTCGCCCAGGAGCCCGTAGCGGCGCTCGATAATTTGGTCAATGGACACGCCGTCGAAGGCCTCCGTCGTGATCTCATGCAGGGCAGGCAGGTCTGCTGCGCGGTATGGGCGGATCTCCACATTTGCGCTCATCGTTGCACCGGCAGGATGACCCTGGACGGCCTGCCACCGTCGTGGAAGATCGTCTGGTGCGCTGTTGCCAGTGTCGCCTCGTGGTAGTCGTCGCCG
>CAUZNX010000145.1:0-4808 GCA_963580905.1 Dehalococcoidia bacterium
GATCCTTACGGTAGAGGGGGCGTAATGGAATTGCCGCGAGGGAGCATGGTAGGAGGAGGGGAGAAGCACTTGATCGCAGGTCGCGCCGACACCGCATGCGGCACCGCAATACCACCAGGTTTACACACAGTGCCCAGCCCCGCCCGTATTGGGCGCGCACACCGCCACCAAACGCGTACGCCGCGGGGCTCCACCAAGTTCGGGCAAGTGGCACAGCCCCGCCCGCACGAAGCGCGCGCAGCGCCTAGAAGATTTTTCGGACCTCTATGGTTTCGTGGCGGTAAGGGCCTGTGGAGATGATGTCGATGGGGCGGCCTACAAGTTCTTCGAGGCGTTCGATATATGCGCGGGCGCCTGCGGGCAGGTCTTCCATCTTGGTGACGCCGGCTGTGACGCCGTCCCAGCCCGGGAAGTCTTCGTAGATGGGCTTGCACCGCTCCAACAGGGCCGCGTTGCCTGGGAAGTCTTTGACCAGCTTGCCGTCAAGTTCGTAGCTGTCGCAGATCTTGATCGTGTCGAATTGGTCGAGCACGTCCAGCCGGGTTAGGACGAGGGACGTGTAGCCGTTGACCCTGGTGCTGTATCGAGCGACGACGGAGTCAAACCAGCCCACACGCCTGGGCCGCCCGGTGGTGGCCCCGAATTCACGTGCATCAGGATCGACTCCGAGATGCCTGATCTTGTCCCCAGTCTCGTCGAAAATCTCGGTGAGGAAGGGGCCGCTGCCGACCCTGGTGCTGTAGGCTTTGAACACGCCAAGAACCACGTCGATCTGGCTCGGCAGGAGGCCCAGACCGGTGCAGGCACCGCCTATTGTTGGATGGGACGATGTGACGTAGGGGTAGGTGCCGTGGTCCAGGTCGAGCATCATGCCCTGGGCGCCCTCGATGATAACCATCTTCCCAGCCTCGGCGGCGTCGTAGACGATATGTTCCACGGGGCCTATGTAAGGTCCGAGCTTGGCTGCCCACTCCTTGCAACTCTCGAATATTTCGTCGATATCCAGGGGGGTGTCCTGGTAGATCTTCTCGATGATGGCATTGTGATGGGTGAGGACGGCCTCTAGCCGGGGGTAGAGCGCCTCAAGGTTCAACAGGTCTGCCGCCCGGATGCCGGTTCGCGCGGCCTTGTCGGTGTAGGCGGGGCCGATGCCCTTGCCGGTCGTGCCGATGGCCAGGTCGCCCCTCGCCTTCTCCGCGAGCTCATCGAGCTTAGCGTGATAGGGCATAACCAGGTGGGAGCGGTCGCTCACGAGGAGCCTGCCCGCGAGATCAATGCCTCGGACCTTCAGGGCATCTATCTCTTCGAGGAGGGCTCCAGGGTTCACCACGACGCCGTTACCGACAACGCCGATGCCCTCGGGCCAGAAGATTCCGGCGGGCACCAGATGGAGCTTGAACGTGCCCTGGGGGTTCATCACCGTGTGACCGGCGTTATTGCCCCCGGAGAACCTTGCAGTGACATCTGCATGCTCCGCCACGAAGTCGACAATCTTCCCTTTTCCTTCGTCGCCCCACTGACCCCCTAGGATCGCGCAGACAGTCATTCCTGTCCTCTCTTCCGAACTCGTGAATTCGCCCCAAAAAACCGTGTCAATTATACCAGAGCAATGGCCAATGGCGATAGGGTCGGGCGTAGGGGTGTGTGGTAATATGAGGGCTGTTTTTGGCTTCAGACAGTGCACGGGAGGCAGGCTCGATGGTTGCGATCGAAAGGGTGAAATTTGCCGATGTTGAGGGTGCTGACGAACTGTTCACGCCCGCGTTCAATGAGTACCTAGCGGCGCTACACGACAGGTTCGCCGACAAGGTGATCGATCTGCGGGGGGCGAGGGCCATTGTGTTGAGGCGTGCCCTGGAGCAGGGGATCATGCCTGCGCATTTGCCTCCATCCGATATCAATACCGGCGACTGGCAGGTTCCACCTGTGCCCGAAGAGCTTCGGCGTCCGGGCATCGAGATAACGGGGCCAGCGTCGATTACCAGTATGTTCATAAACGCGCTGAACCCGGGGCCTGAAGGGACCCGCGCGGTGGGAGATCTGGACGACGACGAGGACGCCGCCGGCCACAGGTTCGTGGACACCGTGACGGCCGCTCGCAATAGGCTGGGTGCTGCCAACCGGACGTTGGAGTTCATCAACGAGTCAACCGGGAGGCACTACAGTATTCAAGAAGGCGAGATTCCCTTTTTCATGCATAGGGAACGCGGTCTTCACTTGGACGAGCCCGATGTGACGATAGATGGCAGCCCGGTGTCGGCGGCGATTCTCGGAACCGCGTTGACGCTGTTCCACGCCGGCCGAGCGCAGATTGCACGAGGACAGGGCGTCTACTTCTACCTGCCCAAAATGGAGTCCGCGAAAGAGGCTGGCTTCTGGCGTGAGTTCTTTGACGCAACATTTGAGCTGCTTGAATTGCCGGACACGGCTGTGATCCGGGCGATTCCTCTAGTGGAGTCGCTACCGATGGCTTACCAGATGGAGGAGACGTTGTATGCCCTCGGCCCATACGCGGCGGGACTGAACGCCGCTCGTTGGGACTTCAAGGCCAGCATCTTCGAATTTGTCCTGGCAGACCCGGACTCGGTGTGGCCCGACAGGTTTGGCGTCGACATCAAGACGACCAAATTCCTGTCCACAATATTCAGGCGGTTGGTTGCGATCTGTCTTAAGCGTGGCGCAGTGCCGATCGGTGGTATGGCGACGGCGCTGCCGAGCCGTGACGCCGAGGTCAACGAGTCTGCGGCCGCCACGATCACCGCGGACAAGGAGTGGGAGGCAGCCCAGGGTTTCCTTCGCGCGTGGACTGCCCATATTTTCCATATGCAGACCGCAGCGGACCCATTCAAGAATCTGCGAGGCTCGGGGTGGACCCCGTCTCCCGAGCAGCACGACCCAGAGAACTACCCCGTTGAGATTGCAGTGCCTGAGGGTCCCATCACTATTGAGGGCACCCGGCGTAACGTCCGCATGCTCGTCGAGTATCTGGAGGGCTGGCTAAACGGCAGGGGCGCAAAGGGTATCGACAGTCTGGCCGGCAAGCCCGGTATCCATCCCTCGCTGATGGAGGATCTGGCGACGGGCAGGATGTCGGTGGCGCAGATCGCCCAACGGGTGCTCCATGGAGCGAAGGACGAGGAGACGGGGCGGGCCCACGATTTCGCCCTGGTCAAGGGGATGCTTCATGATGAGGTGGAGGACATCCTTCGCCTCATGAAAGAAGAGGCCGGGGAGCTTGATGAGGCCGGTCAAGCTCAATTTGCCGCAGCGGAGACTCGCTATCGGAAGGCGGTCAAGATCGCTGCGCAGTGGATCAAGAGCTACACGGATCTGGATTTCAGGAGCCTGGGGTCATATAGCCGGGCTGATCTCGAAGATATTGCGGCTGCGCAAGACGCTTTCTAGGCAGCTCGGTTTTTAGAAAAATTAGCGAACTGGTGTGTGAGGTTTTGGCTCACACACCAGAGGCTCTAGATCATGTCTGAAATAGTCGGCGGCGCTCGGCGCTGCGGTTATCCTTTTCTTTCTTCGGTCGATAGTGTATTTCTCGACTGTCTTCGTCCCCTCTTCCCCTCGCGCATTTTCTCATCTAGATCCGTTTTGGAGTGGGGTAAAATTTCTACTGTAGTACGCACCGGACCCTTCACCGGGCAGTTTCCGCGCCGGCTCGTCATAGCGGACAGGCATGGCTAAGCTTCAAAATAAACTTGTTATTCATGCAAATAATGTTATCTTTGTGGTGAGAACGGGTATCTGGTAGTTGTGGGCTTTCACACGGCAATAACGCCACTGGGTGGTCGGGGGCATATGGTGGTCACGGATAGGAACGACGAAAGAGCAAGGATTTCATGCCGAACTCCAGTCATGGCCCCAACGATGGGAGATAGGTCAGGCTGAGCAGCTACAAATGATGTTGATGCTGCTCGACAAATCGTCGACGCATTTCCGGACATGGTGGTCCGGATGCGCCGTGATGGCACGTACCTGGAGTTTCTGGCGCCTGAGGGATATCAATCAATTGTTCCACTAGAGCAAATGATTGGCCGGACTGTCTCTGAGGTCATGCCGGCATTGTTCGCTGATGAGGTAATGGGCGTCATCGAGCAGGTACTGGCGACGGGCATGCCTGTCGTGCATGAAGACAGTATTGTCTCTCTGGTTCACGGCGGCCCTCCACGCTATTTTGAAGCAAAGTATGTTCCGGCAGGCGAGAACGAGGTTCTTTCGTTTGTCAGGGAGACCACGACTCATCGGCGCACCGAGGTTGTGTTGAGAGCGAACGAGGAGCGATTTCGATCTCTGGTCGAGAGCGCCGCGGACCCATTCTATGCGGTCAATCGAAAATGGGAGCTCCTCTACGTCAACCAAAGGTCATGTGACGCTCTGGGGTATACCAGAGACGAGTTGCTGGCGATGACGGTCTGGGATTTTACGCTCAACTTCGATCCAGCGGAGTTCGCCTCTTCGTTCAAAGGACCGGGCACACCTGTGACTCTCCAGGGTCGTCACAAGAGAAAAGATGGCACCATGTTCCCTGTGGAGGTACGAGTAAGCAGTGCGATCTTGGATGGAGAACCATGCCGGTTCGCACAGGCTCGTGACGTGACAGAGCGCAATCGAGCTGCGGCTTCTCTTCAAGAGGCCCATGACCTTCTGGAAGAACGCGTCGAGCAACGCACCGCGGACCTTGATGGTGCGAATCGCACATTGGAACAGGAACTTGCAGAGCGTCAAAGGGCACAGAAGGCTCTGGCTGATGATAATGCCCTACGCAGGGCCATTGAGGACTCCGCTGGCGCCGGCATAAC
>CAUZNX010000146.1:0-4793 GCA_963580905.1 Dehalococcoidia bacterium
AGGAGCACGGGTCGCCGCCGGGTCCGACGCTCGTTGGTCGGGACAACCGGGACGTTGGTGGGCGTGCCGAAGCGATGTCTCGTCACCCCCACATGGTAGGGGACGCTATGGTATTTGACAAGGCTGATTGCTAGAATTGTGCGGCTCCCATCGAACCGGACACAAGCAAATCACTGAGGAGAACACGATGCGAGAAGCGGACTTTCGCTCTGACACCAAGACCCGCCCCAATGCAGCGATGCGCAAGGCGATGGCCGAGGCCGAAGTAGGCGACGACATAGCGGGCGAGGACCCGTCCGTCAACCGGCTGGAGGCCATGGCGGCCGAGAGACTCGGTAAAGAGGCGGCCGTCTACGTTACTTCCGGTACCCAGGGCAACCTGGTGGCGCTCCTGGCTCATTGCCAGCGGGGCGACGAGGTGATCCTCGGCGACAAGTCCCACATCGTCAAGGGAGAGGGCGGGGGACCGATGGTGCTCGGCGGCATCGTGATATCGGCCCTGCCGGTCGACAAGCGCGGCATGCTCGACCCGGACCAGGTTGAGTCTGCGATTCACGCGGACGGCACAAACTACCCTCGCACTACGCTCGTTGCCCTGGAGAACACCCACAACGCCGCGGGTGGTGTGCCGTTGACCCCGGAGGATATGAAGTCAGTGGCCGACGTGGCCCACGGGTACGGACTCCCTGTCCACGTCGACGGCGCAAGGTTGTTCAACGCGTCGGTGGCCCTCGAGACCCCCGTTGCGGAGCTGGTCAAGGACGTCGAATCGGTAACTTTCTGCCTGTCGAAGGGGCTCGGTGCCCCGGTGGGCTCGGTGCTGTGCGGTAGCAACGAATTCATAGACGAGGCACGGCGCTGGCGCAGGATGCTGGGCTCAGGCATGAGGCAGGCTGGGATAATTGCGGCCGCCGGAATCGTGGCGCTGGATACGATGGTGGACCGACTGGCGGAAGACCACTCGAACGCCCGCAGACTATCGACTGGCCTGACGGAGATACCCGGAATCGACATCGACCCCGATGCGTTCCAGACCAACCTAGTCTTCTTCACGGTAAAGTACAGCAACCACGACGAAATCACCCGCAGGATAATGGAGCAAGGCGTACTACTGGGCCCGCGCCCAGGCGGCTACACCCGCATGGTAACCCACGCCGACGTCACCGGCGACGACGTAGAGTACGCCCTCGACGTGATCGGCTCCACGATCCGCGACTACGGGAAGAACTAAGGGGTGTTTTTCCACCTGGAGGCCGGTTGCCACGGTGAGCAAGCTGATGTGGGGTCTACCCGCCATGACATTTCTTGAATTTGAGACCACTTTGACAAGGGCATGGGGCGTTCCTGCCAACCTTCTGCCCATCAAGTCTTTGAGCCCAGCCGGGTTTTAGAGCCGTCTGAACGAAGTTCCCTAGGCCGGGATCGTCCTCCCAGGGTTGTTTGTCATAAAAGACCGTGTCAACCAAGTTATTGCTATTCGCGTATGAACCCAGCCCCAGCCACTCATTTGCTTTCGATTTGTACTTTCTCGCGACCGCAAGGACAGTCAAGCGTTTTTCCAAGTCCTCAAGAGCGTCCGGCAAGGACATGTAAGTGATGCCCCGCTCTGTTCCATCAAATAGTAGTGTGAAGTCGTGGGGTTGTCCGTCTCGAAGAGATTTGCGCTTCGTGTCTTCTATTCGTTTGACAAGCTCGTCCGCCCCCTCCCCAGCCAAATCAAACAAGAAAAACAGGGGATCAGCTAATCCGGGATGATGCGTGTATGTGATTTGATCGCCTAGCCGGTCGAATTTCTTGTTCTTCCATTCATTATGCAGCCTGTCTGCAGCACTCGTCCTTGGCTGAAACCCTCATGCTGCAGGATAATTGCCATCAACCAACTGAGCCAAGGTGTCTGGTAGGAGTTCCCCTGCAGCATCTTTTCTTGGATACAATTTTTGGTTGAGGTGACGTGCTAGATACACAATCTCAGAGTTTGCCCTGAAATACCAGATCGTATCGACGCGCTGCCTGAGGTAGTAAAGAAAATCGAATGGATCGTCGAGATAATGGGCGATAATCTCCAAGTCAAAAATATTGAGTGCCAGCGCGTATGGTCCCTCGGGTCCTCTATCGAGAAAGACATCTACTTGATGAGTAACGGCGGGGTAGTCGTCAGATGTCAGACAAATGATATAGGCTTCATCGAGCGTTTCGGGAATATCAAGGGACTCGCCATCATTTGTTACGAGATCGAAGTCCCTCCCGATCACTGCCTTTCGAGACAGTATTCCTTGGTCATAAGCATCTTGTATTGCAGATTTGAAGTCACGCCTGAGGCTTTCCTCCTCTCCCTTTCGAGAGAGAACTGTTAGTTTTTTGGACTTTGCCTGGACAACCACAGCTTTGCCTCCGGCAATTGCCAAGATGTCTATATCGGTTATTACTTCTTTCTTGCCTTTCTTGTAGACCTTTACGCCCTTGTAGACGGCGTCTTCACCAAAGAGCTTCGCCAACATTGCGAACCCAATTTCCTCGACGGCGTCACCACGATGCTAGGCGGCAACGTTTTCATATGTCTTGTCGAGTCCCATCCAATAGAAAGGACTTTCATAAATCGACTGCGCTAGGTTGAAGCCTACCGGCAAAAAGTACAAGTCATTATCTAGAACAACGATGGGATTCGACTGAACCACGTTGTAAGCACCAATAGAATCAAAGTCTTCGTTCACTTTTCCCGGAACCACCGAGAAGGTGTCGATGAAGCTTGAAAATAGAGCGCGGTGATCGGGCTCGATATCTTCGTAGCTAAAGCAGAAGACGGAGAGACACGCTCGACAGAAAGCCTCGAAATCGTCGGCGCCGAGAGGTACCCGAGCCTTGGTCTCTGTCAGGGACTTGAGTTTAGAAGCCAATTGAGTCATCGCGACAACGGAAAGGTCTTTGTCGGTCTGAATCCAATCTTCATCGTGCTTGTACTTCTTACGCGCCAAATCGAGGTATTGAAAAGCATACGCTCCAGATCCTGCATAGAAAATGGGTTCCACTAGACGCTCGCCATCAAGGAAAAGATCGAAAAAAGGCTGATCTGAACCCTCTGAACCCCGGTCACTGTTGTTGCCCGCAATGTTCGCTACTGCTTCCAAAAGGTCTCTTGTGTAGAACCAATGCAGTTGTTGGAGGAGCTCTTCAGTCCGCTTGAGCTGGTCCTCAGATTGCTTTCGAGTCGGTACGATATCTACTTGAATGTCATGTTTGACCATCAGACCGATCAACAACGTAAATTCCTGGAAGCTTAAGCTAAGACTCCAATCGACTACATCGGAGTCTTCTGGATGGAGAAACAAGTCAATTCGGAGGAGAATAGCTAGCGTATACAAGAAACCAGGCTCTTGTGATAGATCCTCAAGGGAGGAGATTATTTCTGTTGGCGGCTTGGAAGGCTCGATCATGTGTGACATCCAAAAAGTCGTTGTGTTAACGGTGCCGCTGAGTGGACGAGGCACACGTATATTGTACCCCCATTCACCGCTCGCCCCACCACCTCTTTAATCGCTCGGCTATTTGGGCCTCGTAGCCGTGGTCGGTAGGGTCGTAGTAGCGGCGGCCCTTCAGGCTTTCGGGGAGGTTTTGCATGGGGGTGAAACCGTCCTCGTGATCGTGGGCGTATTTGTAGCCCTCGCCGTAGCCTTCGTCCTTCATTAGGTCCGTGACCGCGTTGCGTAGGTGCTTGGGGACCGGGTCGTTGCGGGTGTGCTGCACGTCCTCGATGGCCTTGTTTATGGCCATGTAGGATGCGTTGCTCTTGGGCGCGGTGGCCAGGTACACGGTGGCCTCAGCAAGCACGATGCGGCCTTCTGGCATGCCAATCAGGTGCACCGCCTGTTGCGCCGCCACCGCCACCGTTAGCGCGCGCGGGTCCGCCATGCCGACGTCCTCTGCTGCCAATATGACCAGCCGCCGTGCGATGAACAGCGGGTCTTCGCCCGCCTCGATCATGCGAGCCAGATAGTAGATTGCCGCGTCCGGGTCCGAGCCGCGCATCGACTTGATGAAGGCCGAGATCGTGTCGTAATGCTGGTCGCCGGCTTTGTCGTAGAGGTGGGAACGCTGTGTGGCGTCCTCGATCGTCTGGGCAGTGATATGACGCGTCCCGTCCTCGTCCGGGTCGGTGGCCAGGACCGCCATCTCAAGGGCGTTCAAGACGGTGCGAGCGTCGCCGTCGCTGATATCCACCAGCCCCGCCATCGTCTCGGCGTCCATCTGTGGCGATAGGCTCCCCAGGCCGCGCTCGTCGTCTTGTAATGCGGTGCGCACAATATCGGTGATCTGCTCGTTAGAGAGGGGCTGAAGCGTAAATACGCGCGAGCGCGAGAGTAGTGGCGAGTTGACCTCGAACGACGGATTTTCCGTGGTCGCGCCGATCAGGACAACGGTGCCGTTTTCCACGTGGGGCAAGATCACATCCTGCTGCGCCTTGTTGAAGCGGTGCAACTCGTCGATGAACAGGATCGTGCGTTGGCCCTGCATGCCCAGGCGATCTCGGGCCTCCTTGACGATGCGGCGCAGGTCCGCGACGCCGGAGGCCACGGCGCTCACAGGGCTGAAGTAGCTGCGAGTCATGGTGGCAATCAAGTTCGCCAGCGTCGTTTTGCCGCTTCCAGGAGGGCCCCACAACACCATAGAGGGTATCTGGTCAGCCTCGATGCTCTTGCGCAGGGCGCGGCCAGGTCCGACCAGGTGCTCCTGACCGGCGTACTCATCGAAGTTGCGCGGACGCATCCTGGCAGCCAGCGGCGCCTCACGCCGCATCT
>CAUZNX010000147.1:0-4773 GCA_963580905.1 Dehalococcoidia bacterium
ACATGACTTCGACTTGAGGTTGCGATTTGCTCGCATCAATAGCCCCGTGGATTTTGTGACTCAGCTTGTCAGGTGGGTGGTCAGTTCGGTCACGAGGATATTGTCGCTTGTCCTGGCACCTGCGGATGCCGTTCTTCGAATCGCAGGCAAGGTACTTGACCGGCTGGTGTTGGGCATGGCCGTGCTGCTGGTATTCACCGGCATATGGTTCTTCGTGTGGTGGCTTCCTTTGATGGGGATGAGTCGGCTCTGGTACGCCTATCCGTGGACCCGCCCGATTCTGGCACTGCCCGGTATACTCCTCGCGATAACGGGGCACATGTACCTGATGCTCGTGCCGGACCCGAAGAAGCAACGGAAGTACCCGACGATGGTTGGTGAGTGGCCGCTGAGTTGGCAGCTCTACAACCCACCTGAGGCCTACTACGAAGCCGACACTCCGGTATAGCCGTCCTGCTATTCTTTGCCGAAGCGCTCTGCCCAGTAGTCGGGCCAGATAGACACTCCCGGATATTCGTCCTCTGGATGCCAGAAATCGTGGGTCTGACGTGTAAGCTGACGGCTGTTTGGCATGTCCAGGTGATCAGGCAGCGGCGAGATGCGTCCAGGGACTCCCACCACGAAGCTACGAGGCGGCACGTCCTTGTTTACCACCGCCCCCGCTGCGATGAAGCTGCGTTCACCGATGGTCACGCCGGGCAGAATAGTGCAGCCCCCGCCGATCATGACATCGTCTTCCACCGTCGAACCGCGAGGCTCCGGCGCCGGCTCTCTCCGACCCGGATAGCGGTCGTTTAGGAACTTGACGCCCGGCCCCACGAAGACGTTGTCGCCGAACCAGGTGCGTGAAGGTATGTACACATGGGACATAATCCGCACGCCGTTTCCCATCCGCACGATGCCCTCTATGGTCGAATGGTTGAGCAGCGTGCAGTAGTCGCCCATCTGGACCATAGCGCGGATGACGGCGTAGTGAGTGGAGTGGAAGTGGTCGCCGATGTTCACGTCGCCGTAGATGACCGTACCTTTTCGCAGAATGGCGTTCTTACCGATGCGGGCTGGCCCGCAATCCGGATGGTAGCGGTATCCGACCATCACATCGGGGTCGATCAGGGCGTCCTCGCCGATAACGGCATTGGTAAATTGACTCGTTTCGCTCGATAGCTCGGCCTGCTCATTGTCACCCATGTTTTGCCTCCGTATGCTCTCCTGCTTCCCGATAGAAAGAGGGAGATTATTTATGTGTGAGGGGCACCCTCACACACCCGGCAAAGGGACTACGCCCCCCTGCACATCCCATATCTGACCGGGGAATAGGTAATTTGTTACTCGAGTGACCTAGCGAGGGGAGATACCCTTTGCACACCCTAAACTCTGTCAGCCTGAGAGCATCCGAAAGGTCTGGTGACGAGGGGGTGTCTTCATAGCAAAAGTGTGTGTGGCCCCTAGCCCCCACTCTTCCCGACCGCCTCGATCAGTCCCTGGATGTAGCCGTTGGCAAAGGCGCGCCCGCGGTGGCCCCATTCAGTGTCCTGGTAGGTCTGGGGGACGTGATCGTCGATGAAGAAGCCGTCGAAGCCGAAGTCGCGGTAGATGGTCATGGCCTTATGCATGTCGACGTAGCCGGTATTGACAAACTCCTCGTGGAATTTCGGCACCTGCCCGGAAACGTTGCGGAAGTGGACGTACATGATCTTATGGTGCTCTCCGAAATACTGGATCATCTCGTAGATGTCATCACCCTCCATCTCCGAGAATGTGCCCTGGCAAAACTCAATGGCGTTCGAGTCCGACGGATATATTTCGATGAGTCGCTTGTACGAGGCGAATGAGCGGAGAATTTGCGGCACGCCCCCAAGTACGGGCACTGGCGGGTCACACGGGTGAATTCCGAGCCGAATCCCCTCTTCTTCCGCTATTGGGGTGATGATCTTGATCCAGTACTCGAGATTCTCCCAGACCTCCTCCTCGGTGTACTCTCGATCGTGGGTGAGCGGCATCTGCAATGCATGGTCATAGTCGAAGGCTGTTGCTATTGATCCGCCCCTGATGGTCTCCGGGGTGGTGCGCCACACCGACGACGGCATCCAGTTGTATCCGAAAATCGGTATCCCGGCCCGGGCGATGTTGCGGACGGTGAAGATCATATTCTCGATCTGCTCGTCGCGCTTCGGGCCTGCGAGCATGATGTGGTCATAGAAGGTAGTGGGCACGTTTTCCAGGGCAGATAGTTTCAGGCCGTGCTGCTCGACAGAGAGGCGCAATCGCACCAGGTCATGGAGCTGCCATCGGCCTCCAGCACCAGGCAGATTCGCGTTGTTGAACAGCACGTCGGTTGCACCGAATTGGGCGCTGAATCGCAGGTACTCCGGTGAGGCTTCCCTGAACTGTCCGAATCCGACTCTCATGGATAGCTCCTCCAAAGGGGCATATAGATTGTCGGGATTGTAATGTGCGTCGCCTGACGAACACAAGGGCGCTGCGCGCGATTTGTTGGGCGGGCGGAGTTACCTGCGGTGGGCCAGTTTGGAATGCTGGCCGTGTCTCATTCGTTAAAAAGGGCGGTAGTGGTATTGGCGCTGGAATTTGGTAGGTTGCGGAGCTTGTCCCGAAGCAAACACCCCTCCGGGCAGGTCACAGACCTGCCCGCCTGAGTTGCTGCGGGTTACCAGGCGGCTCACGGCAAATGGCCTAGTCCGACAGCGAAACTGAATGCAGGAGCCCAGAGGGTTCTAGGCGGTTAGGGGATTGCGGCCATACTTGTTCAGACCTTCGTGGCCGACTTTTGTCCACCAGACGATCAGGAAGATGGCTCCTATCAACGGTACGAACCCAATCAGCCACCACGAGCCTGATCGATCAATGTCGTGGAGACGCCTGATCTCGACCGCCATAGTGGGCACTAGGACTACCAGCGCAAAAACTGCGGTGAGACCGCCGCTAGTACCAAGTATCACGTCTACGATGATGAGGCCAACACCAGCAAGCAGTGTGAAAAGCAACCAAAACCAGAGTTCAGACCGGCTCGATCTACCTCCGAAGTCTGCGTACTTTCGAAAGCCCGAGCTGATGGACTCACTGAAACCCATGGCTGTCCTCCTAGACGCGAAGCCTGAGGCTGGTATGAGGGCCATTATGGATGTTCGTTAGGGGACTTGTAAATAATTCCCGAGGTACTTGGATTGGCCCACTTGACGGCACTGGTACGCCGGGAGGGGACTTCAGAGGATTGAGGTCGGGTAGGGGAGGGTGCAATTTTGTGCCAGGCCCATTATGGTTGCTGGACTTCCCCAAGAGCCAGCGCGATGGCGTCGGCAACCGCCACGCCGGTAGCCATTACTCTGGCTTTGCTCTGACGTTCCGCAAGGGTATGGCCCTCAAGATCCTTGGCCTTGGCTGGGTCAGATTCGGAGAGCTGCCGTCTAAACTCAGGGTCTTCCAACTTTCGTAGCACGGTCATAGACTCCGCCAGTGTCGATTCGTAGGTCATCATGAACCTCTCGACAATCTCCACCTTTTGAGCGTCAGTCAGCATATTTATTCCTCCAAACTCTCTATCCTTCACATCCCAACTAGGATACGCCACCGAGCCGTATTTTCGGAGGCAACAACTTGGTGTCTGCGCCAATTCCTATGGCGCGATGTAGCTATCCTTGCAACTGCCAGTATTCTATAAACGCAACGGACGCGCCCCTGACGAAATTGCCGTGAGCACGTCCGTTACATGGTTATCGATGGCGGGAGCGAGAGGGAGTCGAACCCACCGCCCCGACCGAAGGGCCGGGGCCAACGGATTTGAAGTCCGCAAAGCCCACCAGGACCCATCCGCTCCCGCATTCTACGAAGCCCGACCCGCTTCGGTGCAGGTCAGGCAGAATTATCGTGATGCCAGCTAGATTCCTTGCAGAGCGCCGGTCGGGCGTCCCACCGGATTCTGCACCGCTAGATTGTACACCCGGGGTGACTCCAGCCGAGTCCGGAACCGGCGTTTCCATGTCACTATCGGGTGTGACGTTCGGCGTGCGACTGGTCGGCTGGCGCTCCTCCGGCTCATCTCGTATGTGAGGTTAAATCTTTTATTTCGCCGGAAGACTACATACGTCCAGGGCCGTCAGCGCAAGTACCCGCGCAACCTGGGACATGTCGTCGATGCGGGAATACTCGTCCGGCACCGTCGCCGACTCGTTGGACCCCCAGGGCCCGTGGAGAAGGCACGGTACTCCGGCTCGCCAGAGGTGGCTGGTGTCGTCTCCGCTGTACGATCCGGGTGGCAGTGCGCCGACGTTGTCCGGCTCTCGTCCCGTCACAGTACGGTACTGGGCCAGAACCGATTCTAGGATGTACTCGTCCCTGGGCAGGTCGAAGGGCTCCATCGACATTGTGAAGGCCTTGAACTTCGGATTAGGCGGAATCTCGATCTCGTATTGGAAGTCGGGCTCGGTCTCTTTGAGCTTGTCGAGGGCTGCCTCGATGTCCTCGCGGACCGTCTCTGACGACATGCCCGGCATGAATCGTGCGTCTACCAGCACGGTGCAGAAGTCCGATATGAAATTTGGCCCGCGCAGGTCGTGGTCGCGGCCTCGCCCGCCGATTATCGCGCCGACGATGATCCTCGGCATGCCGGGAAGGTCCTCGCGCGGGGTATGCCTGAACTGCACACCCTTCAGCACGGGGACCGCCTTGGCCATCATTTCGATGGCATCAATGTACCCCTCTTCGAGGCGCGTGATATGCCGCGAGGTGCCGATTACGTTGACGGCCATCTCCAGGACG